>JAEYZV010000079.1 GCA_023427865.1 Acidobacteriota bacterium | reverse complement strand
CCGCCGACCTCTCGCAGGCCACCGTCGTCACCCTCTATCTGCTGTCCTCGTCGAACGTGAAGTTGCGGCCTCGCCTGCTCGACCAGCTCAAGCCCGGCGCCCGCATCGTGTCGCACCAGTTCGGGATGGGCGACTGGGCCCCCGACAAGGTCGAGACCTTCACCGACGCCAACGGCACCAGCCGCACGCTGTACCTGTGGACGGTCGGCGCCAATAGCCGCAAGTAGCTGGCACCGCGGCAGCGGCGAAAGCGACCGTGCCACTCGTCGCGGGCAGTCTGGTAGACTGCCGCCGCGCCCGCTTGGCGGAATTGGCAGACGCAGGGGACTCAAAATCCCCCGACCTCACGGTCATCTCGGTTCGAGTCCGAGAGCGGGCACCACACGGGAGCGCGGACGGCCCTCCCTCCTGCACGACACGAACACGCCGCTCGAACGCTTCGATGGTCGCTGCGCCGACGCCGACCGGCCCTGCCCCCGGTACGCCGCTCCGTACGCTGACCGGCATCGCGGGCTATCGCTGCGGACACTCCGGCAGCTGCTGCCGAGCCGGGTGGCCGATCCCCATCGAGCCGGCGCCCCTTGCGGTGCTGCGCGCAGCCGAACTCCAGTCGTCGCTTCCAGTCGCCCCCTCATCTTCCTCGTCTTCGTCATTCCTGGATGAAGGGGTTCTCGGTCATACGGCAGACAATGCCTGCATCTTCCACGAACCGGCGCGCGCGGCGGGTGGGTGCCGCCTGGAGGCATCGATGGGGATGGCGGCGCTGCCGCACTCCTGCCGGCAGTTTCCGCGAATTCTGCTCGCCGATGGTCGCGGCTGGCACCTGTCGCTGTCGGCATGGTGCCCCACCGCCGCTCGCCTCATCGTGACCGCCGAACCCACCGATCCGGTCACCGCGGAACTCGCAGTACGGTCAGCACCAGAGACGTTTCTGTCGTTCACCCACATTCATGCAGACCGCCGCGTTCACGTCGAGGCGCTCGACGCATGCCAGGCGTGGCCTCCCCTGCTCCGCCCGGGCGTGCTCGCCGGACTCGTCGGGTACGACACCTGGGAGCAGCGCGTGATGTCCGACTGGCTGGCACCAGCGGCCAGGGGCGAGACAACGACCGGAATGGCGCTCGGTGGGGTAATCCGCTGGACAGAATGGATACGGGGGTGGCGTGCGGCGGACGGCGACCTGACAGTTCGCATTGCGAAACGCTGGACGCCTGGTCCTGTCAGGTCCGACGGCCCCAACCGGGGTCCTGCTGCGACGACGCTCGATAGTCTGCTGATTGACCTAATGGGCCGCGTGCCCTCGCACTGGCGTCCCGCTCAGTGGCCGGACGGCCTCACAGACGCCTCGGTCGGCCGCCACGCCATCGGCCGAGTCGAAGCGAACGCCGCAATTGCCCGCTATCTCGCCGTTCGCCTGACCGGATCGTGGCTCGCCTACCAAGGGCAGGGACTCAGATCGGTACTGGCCTCGCTCGTGTCGTCCTACGCCTTGACCTGCCTGGCGCTTGCCAGGACTGGTGACGCCCCCGTCACAATCGGGCGATTGACCTCAGCGATTCGAGCGGCGGACTGGCTGCAGCTCCACCTGCTCGATCGTGAAGGCTGGGCCGCCTGGTGCAGCGCCTCGGAGCAGGTCGGTCCGGAGAGGCTGCTCAGGATCGTGGCGGACGCGGCGCACGAGCTGGACCGCTGCGCCTGGACGTCGTCTTCTTCCCGCCCTTCGGGGCCGGTCGCGGGCTGACGCCGGGGGCGGAGTCTCGGGCGGGGTCCGGTTCGGTCGGCGGGTGTTCCTGCAGCGCCGCCAGCTCCCGTTCGACGGCTTCACGTTCCTGGACCCGGCGGGCGGCATCGGCCGCAGCCGCCGCATGCGCTCTCTCGCCGCGGTCCACCGCCTCCTGCGCGGTACGCACCTTTCGGGAAGCCTCCTCCGCTGCTGCCTCGGCCGTCGTCAGGACGTCTCTGGACGCCTCCAGCGCGCGGTCGAGTTCCACCGCCCGCTCGGCCGACTCGCGCTCGCGAAGACGGGCCTCCGCGAGGCGTCCCTCCAGTTCGGCAATCCGCGGATCCGGTTCCGGAGGCGTCGCTGGTGGGTCCGTGGCCGACGCCGGCCGTCGCGCCACGACCTCGAACCGGCGAACGGGCGGCGGCGCCGATTCCGGCAGGACGAGGCCGGCCAGGGCGGCAAGTCCCGGCAGTTCGACGTCGGCCGTCAGTTGCCCATGTGGCAAGCGCGCCTCGCGTCCGTGAGCCGCGAGCGCCTCGAACGAGGCACGCACCTGCGCGCGGATCGCGTCACTGGACGGCTGTCCCTCGTCGGCAGCAATCCGTTCGGCTCTATGCACGGCGTCGGCCACGGCCGCGTCCCGCGCGTCGAGGGTGTCGGCCAGATCGGACTCGTCGCCGAGCAGTCGCGCCTGCTGTGCGGCCCTGGCTGCCGTCCCGGTATCGAGCACCGCGTCGTAGGTGGCGCGCGCACGCCAGTACACCTGGTTGACGAGGAACGCGGCGCGCGTCGGCTTTGCCGCCGAGGCGATCCGGCTGGCGACGTCCTTGTGTCCACTGCGCTTCAGCTGGCTGACGAGCGCGGATCGGCGCGCCACGAACTCGGCAAACGGCGCCTGGTAGAGGGACGCCAGCGCCGCCGTCGAATCCACGATGGCGGGATCGTCCTGGGGCGGCGAGGCCATCAGCAGAGCGTGAGGCCTTCGGCGCGGAGCCAGGCGCGCGCCGCGGCGAAATCCGGGCACACGGCAGCCACCAGCGCCCAGAACTTCGGCGAGTGATTCGGCTCCCGCAGGTGCATCAACTCGTGCAGCAGGACGTAGTCGCACACGGGCTCGGGCATCTGCAGCAGCCGCCAGTTCAAGGCGATGTCTCCCTCGCGCGAGCACGAGCCCCAGCGGGACCGCTGGTTGCGCACGGTCACGCGGCGCACGTCGAGGCCGTGGCGCTCTGCGAGCGCCCGCAGGCGCGACGGCAACTCGGTGGCCGCGCACGCGCGCATCAGCGGTTCGAGCACGGGACGGTAGTCCTCGCGCGGCGCCGTCGTGCCCTCGAGCTCCCCGCAGCGGACGGCGACGTGTTCCCCGCTGGTCGTGACCTCGACCGCATGCGCCGCGCCGCGCCACCAGATGCGTTGCCCGGCGCGCCACCTGGTTTCGCGGCGACTGGCCTCGATCTCCTGCCGGCGATCGGCAATCCAGCGCGTACGCGTCCTCACGAACGCCTCCGCTTCGCGGCGCGATCCGTGGCGGGGGATCGTCACGCGCACCGACGTGTCGGGGAGCACGCGCAGGATGTAGCGACGCGCCCGCCCATTGCGGACGAACGTCGTCTGCGGCGGCGCGATCGGCGGCGGCACGGCCGGCGCGTCGGCAGGCGCCTCGCCGCACTCGCGCCACGGCAGCGACAGCTGCGCCGACGCCTTCACACCTGCTCCTTCAGCAGGGACGCCACGAGTTCCTCTGCGCGTGTGATCACCCCGCGCTGCTGCCATTGCTCTCGCATCACCGGCTGGCTCGCCGCCAGATCGTCCTCGAGGGTGGCCGTCATGGCCGCCACGAATTCGGTGTCGCACACGCACACCGTCGTTTCTTCGTTGTGAGCAAACGACCGGTTGTCGAAGTTGCTCGTCCCCACGGTACACCAGCAGCCGTCCACGAGCATGACCTTCTGGTGGAGCATCGACTGGTGATATTCGTACAGCTTCACGCCGCCATCCAGCAACACGCCGTACAACCGTCGGCTGTTCTGGCGGGCCAGCCAGTTGTCGGTGCGCCGGCCGCTCACGAGCACGCGCACCTGCACGCCACGCGCAGTTGCCTCGAGCAGCGTGTCGATGGCCGTCTCGTCGGGCACGAAGTACGGATTGACGATGTCGATGCGACGCCTGGCGGAGACGATCGCGAGGTAGTACATCAATCGCGCCGCGGACGCACCGGCGTCGGGCGAACTGTGGATCACCTGCAGGTCCAGCGATCCGACCTGCGAGGGCGTTGGAAAGAACTGCTCGCCCTGGACGATCTCGCCGGTCATGCGCAGCCAGTTCTGCGCGAAGCCGGAGAGCAACCGCGCCGCGGCCGGCCCCTCGATGCGGAACATGATGTCCCGCCACTCGTCGGGTGGTGTCGCATTGCCGCGCCAGTGGTCGGCGATGCCGGCCCCGCCCGTGAATCCGATCCGGCCATCGACGACGAGTGTCTTGCGGTGCGTGCGGTTGTTGAAGCGGCCGACCGTGTACCAGCGGATGGGCGTGTACCAGGCCACCTCGCACCCCGCATCGGCGAGCGTGCGATAGGCCTCGTCGCCGAGATTCGCCGACCCGACGGCGTCGAGCAGGATCTTCACCGGGACGCCCGCCTGCGCCCGTTCGGCGAGCGCGGCGCAGAACTCGGTGGCCGTCTGCCCCGGCCAGAAGATGTACTGCTCCATGCACACCGAGGTGCGCGCGCCGCGAATCGCCTCGAGCATCGACGCGTAGAACCGATCGCCGTTGTCGAGGATGTCGACGCGGTTGCCGGGCGCGAAATCGACCCCGGTCATGCCTGCCATCGAGTCGAGGAAGGCGCGTGAGCCGGCCGGGTCGGTGTGATCGAGCCCGAGCCGCGGCGGCCGTTCTGCCGGGCGCAGCAGGTAGGCGACGGACGCCAGGGCGAGCATGCCTGTCGCCCAGTAGTAGCGATCCTGGACGAGGAACCAGCCGGCCAGCAGCGCCCATGGCTGCCACAACCAGATGATCTGCCGGATGCGCGTGCTGATCCACGGCGCGCCGCGTTCGCGCCGCTGCGCCTGCAGCGTGCGCCAGCGACGCGGAACCGGACGCTGACGGAATCGATGCGGCTGGCTCCTCGGCCGCGGTGGGGAGTGCGCGAGCGGTGGCGGCGGCATCGGAGGTCCGTGAGCGCTTGTGTATCATCGCCGCGTGTTCACGATCAACGCCATCCATACGCTGGCTTTCGCGGGCGTCGTGCTGTTTCTCGGCTACGCGATCCGACGGCGCCTGCAGTGGCTGGCCCGGCTGAACATCCCGGCACCGGTGGTGGGCGGCCTGCTCGTCTCCATCGTCATGACGATCGGCTACGTGCGAGGGCAGACACCCTTCGTCTTCGACGACATGCTGCGCAACCCGCTGATGATTGCGTTCTTCACGAGCGTCGGCTTCGGGGCCAGCTTCGGCCTCCTCAAGCGCGGCGGGCCGCAGGTCGTGCTGTTCCTCGTGGCTGCGTCGGCCTTCACCCTGCTGCAGAACGTCATCGGGGTGTTGGTCGCGAAGTTGCTGGGCCAGCCGCCGCTGTTCGGCGTGCTCGCCGGGTCGGTCACGCTCGCGGGTGGGCCGGCGACGGGGCTCGCGTTCGCACCCCTGTTCGAACAGGCGGGCGTGCCGGGCGCCGAGACGATCGCCGTGGCGGCGGCGATGGCCGGCATCGTGTCGGGTGGGCTGCTCGGGGGGCCGGTCGGCACCTGGTTGGTGGAACGCCGCCTGCATCGCACGTCCATCGTCCGCGACGTCTCGAGCACGACGACGCTGGCACAGCACGTGGTGGAGGCGGAACTGCCGGGGACGAGCCGCGCGCCGCATGGCGAGGACCGTGAGGCCTACGCACTGATGAAGGCCACGGCGATCCTGCTCTTCGCGATGTGGGTCGGGTCAGGCGTCAGCGACTGGCTCACGGCGCAGAACATCGTGCTGCCGGCCTACATCGGCGCGATGTTCGTGGCCATCGTGCTGCGCAACGTCGATGAAGCGACGGGCTGGTTCGGCATCTCGCAGCAGATCATCGACGACATCGGCACCGTGGCGCTGGCCTTCTTCCTCGTGATCGCGTTGATGACCCTGAAGCTGTGGCAGCTTGCCGGCCTCGCCGTGCCGCTGGCCGCGCTGCTCGTCGTGCAGGTGTTGTTCATCGCGATCGTGGCGCCGCCGGTCATCTTCCGCCTGATGGGACGCGACTACGATGCGGCCGTGATGTCGAGCGGGTTCATCGGCTTCATGCTCGGCACGACCGCCAATGCCATGGCCAACATGGAGGCGCTCGCGGAGCGCTACGGCCTCGCGCCGCGCGCGTTCCTCGTGGTGCCGATGGTGGGCGCCTTCTTCATCGACGTGGTCAACAACGCGGTGATCACCGCGTTCCTGAACGTGTACAGGTGAAAAAGACACGGCCGTCGGCAGTCGGCCGTCGGCCATCGT
>JAEYZV010000042.1 GCA_023427865.1 Acidobacteriota bacterium | reverse complement strand
GGTGTGCGCCGGCAAGCATCTCGAACAACACGAGGGCGAGCGCCCACACGTCCATGTGCGCTGCGACGGCGGAGCCGTCCAGGGCTTCGGGCGACAGGTATAGGGGGGTGCCGGCGAGTGGTGCGCGCGTCGCGGGATCGAGGCCGACGTTCACTCCCCCCCGCCCGGCCCATTGAGAGGCCGCGTGGGTGACGAGGCGTGTGAGGCCGAAATCGAGCAGCTTCGGCGCGCCGCTCCGGCCGAAACCGATGTTGCTCGGCTTCACGTCACCGTGCACCCACCCGCCGTCGTGCAGGTCGGCGAGCGTGTCGGCCAGCATCGTCGCGAGCGTCACCGCCTCGGCGACGGGCAGCGGCCCCGCGGTGAGGCGCGCCGCCAGGGTTCCACCCGCGAGGTGCTCGACCACGAGGACCGGCGTGTCGCGCCACACGTGCAGCTCGTACAGCACGGCAATCCCCGGATGCTCCATCGCGGCCATGGCCTGCGCTTCGGCGTGCATCGCGATGGCGGCGCCGCGATGCAAGTGCGGAAGCGTCTTGAGCGCCACGCGCCGGCCGAGCCGGGTGTCGGAGGCGAGATAGACGACGCCCATGCCGCCGCGACCGAGCCTGCGCTCGACCGCGAACTTGCCGGCGACCGTGGCGGGCAACGACGACAGCGCGCGCACGCCCCCGCACGGACACCGATCGACCGCGCCCACGGCGCCGCAGGCGACGCACTCGAACGCGAGTTCCTCCGCACCCTCGTCGTGCGGCGTGCGCTGATCCGCCTGCACCGCAGTCAGGGCCTGCAACGCCACAGCCGTCATGCCCACGGCGGCCGCCACGAAGGCCATGTCGCGCCGCGAGTGCGGCCTGCCGTCGCGACGCGCGCCGAGCAGCAGGCCGGCGAGCGTCTCGCCGTCGCGCTGCGTGACACGCGCGATGACCTGTACACCGGTCGCTTCGAGCCATTGCCGGTCGGCGGCAGGCAACAGAGCGAACAGCTGGCTGCCGGGACCGATGCGCGTCGGCGGCCCGGCAGCTCCGAGCATCGCCGCAATCGCCGAGTCGCCGGACAGTCGCGGCACGAGGTCACCCACGGGAACCCAGGCGCCGCCGGAGGGCATCACCACGGCGGCGAGCGGTGAGCCGAGGGCGGCCTGCATGTGCTGCACGAGCGTCTCCGCGATCTCGCGAGGGGTGCGGGCACACGCCACGTCGGCAGCGACCCCCGCGACGCCCGACCCGTGTCGGCCCTGTTGGAGGCATCGGCGGGACGCCTCTCGCGCCGCATGCGCTCGCAGCATCGCGAGCGACGCAGCGGCCAGGCCGGCAACCGCGAGGCTCGCCAGCAGGAGGCGATCGACCAGAAGGTGGTCGAGGGGTTCGTGGCGACGCGCGAGGAGTGCGGCCAGCGGCACCAGGAGCGCCGCCGCAAGCACCGCGCCAAGCAACGGCATGGCTCTGGTGACGAGCGAGGCGAGCGGTGCGCGGCCGTGCGTCGCCATTCGCGGCCACAACGTCGGCGCGGCAGCGAGCCAGGGCCATACCACGGCGAGCCCGAGCAACCACACGACCGACCCGTAAGGATCCCCTTCCATGGTAGCGGCACCTGCGACGTCGGCCCAGGCTCGACCCGGCAACGAGCTCGAGGTGACGAGCAGCATGCCGGCGGCGAGCGTCCACGGCAGCAGCCGCACATCAGGCGTCCACGAACGCCGCGCCTGCCCCACGCAGGCGACCGCTCCCCCGCCGCGATTTCGCAGGCGCAGCGCGAGCGTCAGCACGGTGAGCGATGCCCAGGCGGCAAGCACGGTCCCGAACGCGCCGGAGGCCGCGTGCGGCTGCGGGGACAGGAACCACTGCTCCGCCGCTGGCACGTCGGGTGGGCCGAGTGCACCACGCCCGCCCGTCCACGCCAGGCAGAGGCTGCAGGCGAGTGCCGCGACGAGCACGCCGCGCGAGCAGGTATCGAACCACGTGAAACGCACCACCGGCGGGCATTCGCGCGCGAGCCGCCACATCGCCAGCGGAAGGAACGCGTCGACGTGGAGCGCTCCCGCTCCGTTGGCGAGCCACGGGAGGGTCGTGCGGGACGACATGACCGCGATCGCCGGACATGCCTGCAGGGCGGCGACGAGCCACAGGACGTGCCCCAGCCTGCGTGCGGCCACGTCACGCCTGGAGGCGATGAGCGCAAGGCCCGCCGCCGCGCAGGAGAGCATCGGCAGGCCAGCACCCGGCATCGACGCTGGCGACCCGTACGCGACCAGCGTGCCCGCGGCCAGGAGGACCTGTGCGGCCGCGGCACCGACGAGGGTCAGCTCCAGCGCATTCTGTCGGGGACGAAACGGCAGCGCCGGCGCGGTCGACTCGACGCCGGCCTGCGACGAGAGCCACGCGAGGTTGCGCAACTCGCGCGTCAGCGTGCGTTCGCGCGGCGTGCGCCCGAGCGCGTCGGCGCCGTCCCAGTGGATCGCCTGCCCGTCGACGAACGCGTCGGCGACACGACGTACCACCGGAGCCCCGCCGCCCGCACGCGCCTTCCGACGCGCGCGCACGAGGACGGCGTCAGCCACGCGCCATCTCCGCTGCGAGCCGTTCGAGCGCGCGACGGAGCGCCACCCGCGCCGTGTCCACGCGGCGGCGCCCCGTCAGCAGCGCCAGTTGCTCGAGCGAGTACCCCAGTTCGACACGCGCCACGACGAGGCGCCGGTCGCCCGGACGCAGTCGCGCCAGCGCGGCGCGGTAGCGATCCTCCGTCTGCTGCGCCATCGCCTCGTCGAGCGGCGACGGACGGGCGTCGGCCTGCCCCTCGTCGAGCGTGCCCGCGAGACCGCGGCGGGCGATGCGCCGGAACTCGTCGTTGATCCGGTTGTCGACCGCCCGACGCAGGTACGCCTGCAGCGCGCTATGCCCCTGCGGCTCGAACTCGCCGAGGCGGCGCAGCGTCTGCACGAGCGCTTCCTGTACGAGGTCCGCGGTGTCGGCAATCGTGCGGGCCCACCGCGGCAGCCGGCCGCGTGCCCAGCGCTGCAGCGGTGCCATGTGGCGCACGAAGAGCAGGTGCAGGGCCGCGCTGTCGCCGTCACGGGCGCGCAGCATCAGGCGACCGAACGACTGTCGCGTGATCGAACCGGTGATCGGGAACTCGGGCCGGGAGTCGGGTGCAGCGTTCACGATCCTGCCTCGCTCTCAATCCAACCTCGACCATTGCTGCCTGAACGGAGCGACATGCAGGAGGGACCGGCGCGCGCCCGTCGCGGGAGCGACTCGGGCGATGACGACACGGACGTGCCGACAGGCGCGGGAGGGCATGCATCTCCTCGCCATGAACCGCATCGTGCGGCTGCGAGCCGTCGGTCGCCCGTCGTGGACGACCGACGCGTTCTACATGGCTGTGAACTCGATAACGTCTGCCGCAGGCAAACCGAACGGGCCCTACGCCTCGAGCCGGACCGGCCGACGCACGCGCGCCGAGTCGTACGCCGCCAGGGCCATCGCAAACGACGCCCGCGCGTCGCGGATCGTGGCCAGCGGCGTGGCCCGGCCGTCGAGGCAGTCCACGAGGTGGTTCAGCGGAAACGGCACGGGTGCGGCGAAGGGCTCCTCGCTCCGGCGCTCGTACACCCAGTCCTGGG
>JAEYZV010000098.1 GCA_023427865.1 Acidobacteriota bacterium | reverse complement strand
AAGATCCTGATCATCGGCGGCACGGGCTTCCTCGGCCCGCATACCGTGCGGCGCCTCCAGGAACGGGGTCATACCGTCACGCTGTTCAATCGCGGGCGTACCAATCCGCAGCTGTTCCCCGATGTCGAGAAGCTGCGTGGCGACCGCAAGTCGGACCTGAAGGCGCTCGTGGGTCGGAAGTGGGACGCCGTGCTCGATACGTCGGCATACCTGCCGGCAGACGTGACGCGCAGCGCCACGCTCCTCGCACCCAGCGTGGCGCACTACGTGATCATCTCGAGCATCTCGGTCTACAGGGCGATCGACACGCCGGGCATGGACGAACGCGCGCCACTCGCGACGCTGAAGGACCCGGACGTCCAGGAGATCACCGGCGAGACGTACGGCGGCCTGAAGGCGCTGTGCGAGCAGGCCGCCGAGAAGGCGATGCCGGGACGCGCCACCGTGATTCGCCCCGGCCTGATCGTCGGCCCCGGCGACCCCACCGATCGGTTCACCTATTGGCCGGTCCGCGTGTCGAGGGGCGGTGAGGTGCTCGCCCCCAACTCGCCGGGCGACTACGTGCAGGTGATCGACGTCCGCGACCTCGCCAACTTCGTCGCGTTGACGCTCGAGGACCGCATCATCGGCACGTTCAACGCCGATGCGCCGCAGGCGAGCCTGACGATCGGCCGCCTGGTCGACACGTGCAAGCAGGTGTCGGGCTCCGACGCGTCCTTCGTCTGGGTGCCTACCGCGTTCCTCCAGGAACAGAAGGTGCGGCCCTGGTCCGACATGCCGGTGTGGCTGCCGCTCAGCGGCGAGGAGGCAGGTGGCGGCCAGATCAGCGTAAAGGCCGCGATGGCGAAAGGGCTGTCGCATCGGCCGCTCGCCGACACCGTGCGCGACACGCTCGCCTTCGTGGAGACATGGCCGGCGGAGCGCAAGGCGAAGCTGCGCGCGGGCATCGCTGCCGATCGCGAGAAGGAAGTGATCGCCGCCTGGAAGGCGCGGCGGTAGCAGGACGCCAGGGACGGCGACCGCCGCCCTGCAGGTGCTGGCAGGAACTACGGTCCACGCCGACGGCCGGGCCCTGCTCGCCTTCAGTGCGTCTCCGTGCTGCCCGTGAGGATCAGCGCCCCCTGGGCGGTCACGACGATCGTGTGCTCGGCGTGAGCCGTCCAGCCGCCGTCGCGCGTGGCGATGGTCCAGCGGTCGCGTGCGAGTCGCACGGCGCCCGAGCGCTCGGCGACGAGCGGCTCGATGGCGATGACGAGGCCCTCGGTGAGCAGCGGTGACGCGCCGCCCGGGTCGAAGTTGGGCACCTCGGGCGGCTCGTGAATCGTCCGCCCGACGCCGTGCCCGGTGAGATCGCGGATCACGGAGAAGCCGTCGCGACGCACGTGGCGGTCGATGATCGCCCCGAGCGCGTGTACCGGCACTCCCGGGCGCACCTCGGCGAGCGCCGCGGTCAGCGCCCCTTCTGCGCACCGCGCAAGCCGACGCCCGCGCGACGAGGAGGGCTCGACCGGCACGGTGATGGCGCCGTCCGCGACGAAGCCGTCGACGATCGGGGTGACGTCGATCTTGACGAGATCGCCGGCACGCAGCGGCGTGCGGGTCGGCAGCCCGTGCACGACGGCGTCGTTGACGCTGATGAAGGCCGCGCACGGGGCCTCGTAGACCACGACCGGCGCCGCCTGCGCGCCCTGAGCCTCGAGGACGTCCCTGCCTACGGCCTCGATGTCGGCCGGCGTCGCACCGGGCAGCACGGCCTTGCGCATCGCAGCGAGCGCCATTGCGACAACGCGTCCCGCGCGCTGCATGCCCTCGAGTTCATCCATCGTCGTGATCGACATGGGAATACGATAAACCGGGAACCAGATGTCCGGTGTGTAGGCCTCGGGCCGTGCCCGACGCTCAGTGCCGCCCGCCGGGCAAGGCCCGGCGGCTACACTCGGCTCGTAGAGCGCAGCTCCGACCCTCCGCGTCCGAGACGCAGCGCGGCCATGTCCTTACTGCCGCAGTCCATCCCCGCCCGCGGCTGGTCACATTTCTGATACCGTGTCGGCGCTCGCGGCTGGCGGGCTTCCCACATCGGAGACGACGCGACGTGAAGGGTGTGTATTCGGTGCTGGCGACGCCGTTCCGCCAGGGCGGCGACGTGGACGTCGAGAGCCTGCGGCGGTACGTGGAGCACTTCATCGGTGCCGGCGTGAGCGGGTTCACGGCGCTCGGCGTGCTCGGCGAGACGGCACGCCTGACCGAGCGTGAGCGGGCGCTGGTGCTCGACACGGTGTTGACGCAGGTGAACGGCCGCGTGCCGGTCGTGGCGGGTACGACGACCGATGGCCTGCGCACCTGCCTCGAGGCCAGCCGTGGGGCACAGGCCGCCGGCGCCGCCGCCGTCATGGTGAGCCCCCCTCGCGCGCCGAAGCTGAATTCGGCGAGCGTGAAGGCACACTACTCCGCGCTGGCCGAGGCCCTCACCATCCCGATCGTCATCCAGGACTTTCCTCCCGTCGCCGGCTTCCCGATGGAGCCGGCCCTGCTGATCCAGATCGCCCGCGACATTCCCGCTGCACGCACGATCAAGCTCGAGGATCCGCCGACGCCGCTGAAGACGGCTCGCCTGCTCGAGGCCGCCGGCGACGTGCCACTCACCATCTTCGGCGGGCTCGGGGGCGTCTACCTGCTCGAGGAGCTGATGGCCGGTTCGGCCGGTGCCATGACCGGCTTCGCCTACCCGGAACTGCTCGTCGGCATCGTCAGCCGCTGGCAGTCCGGCGACAGGGACGCCGCCGCCGACCTCTTCTACCGCACCGTGCCGTTGATGCGCCTCGAGTTCCAGGAGGGCATCGGCGTTGCGGTACGTAAGGAAGTGCTGAAGCGCCGCGGCCTGATCGCCGCCGCGTCGACGCGGTCGCCCGGCGCCAGCCTCGATGCCGGCACGCGCGCGGCGCTCGATCGACTGGTCGCCTGGACGGCGACCCACGAAGGACTCGCATGGATCTCGGGTTGAGCGGCAAGGTCGCGATGGTGGGCGGGGCGAGCCGGGGCCTCGGCCGCGCGGGGGCGCGGGCGCTGGTCTCAGAAGGCGCCCACGTGTCGATCGCCTCGCGCGACGCCGGGCGGATCGAGGTCGCCGCGAACGGGCTGCGCGCCCACGCGC
>JAEYZV010000615.1 GCA_023427865.1 Acidobacteriota bacterium | reverse complement strand
CGCCTCGACGCGTTCGTGTCGATGGTGATCTACACGGTGGCGACGATCTCCTTCTACGTGCTCGGCGCCGCCGTCCTCCACCGGACCGCCCGCGACGTGCCCAACGACCAGCTGCTCGAACGGCTCGCCGACATGTACCTGCAGACGCTCGGCGAGTGGAGCCACACGCTGTTCCTCGTGGGCGCACTCGTGGTGCTCTACTCGACGTTCTTCGTGGCCACGGCCTCCAACGCGCGGCTTCTCGTGGACATCGGTGGCCTGCTCGGCGTGCCCGTGGCCCAGGCGCACACGGCAGAGCGGCGTCGTCGGCTCGTCCAGGCGGCATGCGTGCTCCTGCCCCTCGCCTCGGCCTCGGCATTCGTCCTGTTCCCGCAGCCGGTCACGCTGGTGATCATCGGTGCGGTCGGCCAGGGCCTCATGCTGCCGCTGCTTGCCGGGGCGGCGGTGTACTTCCGCCACCGGCGCCTGCCGCACGACCTCGCCCCGTCGGCGCCCTGGACCGCCGCGCTCTGGACATCGGCGGCGCTCATCGCGCTCGTGGGCCTGTACCAGCTCGTCAGTTTGCTCCGGTAGACGGCGCGTTCGGGGAACGCGCCCTACCTTGGAACTTCGTCCACTCCCTTCCGCCTCCTCCGTCCTCCTTTCTCCTGCGTCCTTCCTCCTTTCTCCTCCGTCCTTCCTCCTTTCTCCTCCCCCGGCCGATACCCCTCTTATGATTGAGGCTGTGACTCGTCTTCGACGCTAGCTCCCCGGGCTGCTGCTCGCGTGCGCCACGATGCTCGTCAGTGGAGCCGCCGCACAGCCCCCCGCCGGCCAGCCCGGCGCGACAACGCCTCAGGCCGGCCGCCGGATGTGGACCGTACTGAGCTCGTCGGGCGCCCAGCCGCTGCCGATCTCGGTCGTGAACGGCCGCGAGTACGTCAGCGCGGCGGATCTCACGGGCCTCTTCGGCGCGACGTTCCGTGAGGACCGTGCCGGCGGCCTCGTGCTCACGGTGGGCGGACGCACGATCGTCGTCTCGCTCACGCAGGGCCTCGCCTCGGTCGAGGGCCGCGTCGTCAGCCTGCCGGCGGCTCCGGTGCGTCAGGGTGCCACCTGGCTGCTGCCCATCGAGGTCATCGATCGTGCGCTCGCGCCTGGCTCCAGCCCGCGCATCGACGTCCGACGCCGCTCGTCGCTGATCGTCATTGGTTCGCTCAGCGTGCCGGCAATCGCCGGGCAGGCCGAGGCGCTGCCCAACGGCGCGCGCGTCACGTTCACCGTGTCGCCGGCGGTCCAGCACACCGTGGTCAACGAGAACGGCCGGCTGTTGATCCGGTTCGCCGCCGACGCGCTCGATGCCGACATCTCGGGCATCAGCGCCACACCGCCGCTGGCGGGAGCGCGCGTGGTGCCGCCGTCGACGATCGAGCTCACGCTCGGCCCGACGTATGCGAGCTACCGCGCGGCCGAGCAGCGGGACGGGTCGCAGCTCCTCCTGACCGTCGACATCCTCGCCGCCACTCCAGCGGCGCCGACGCCGGATGCGACGACGCAGGCCGCGACCGTGCCCCAGGCTCCGGTAGACGTGGCGCCGCTGCTGCCCGAGTCCACGGGGCTGCGCACCATCGTCCTCGACCCGGGACATGGCGGCAGCGAGCAGGGCGCGCGGGGGCCCTCGGGCACGCTCGAGAAGAACGTGGCCCTGGCCGTCGCCCGCCAACTCAAGGCGGCCATCGAGGCGCGGCTCGGCCTGCGTGTCCTCCTCACACGCAGCGGCGACGAGACCGTGGCGCTCGATGCGCGCGCGGCGTTTGCCAACAACAACAAGGCCGACCTGTTCATCAGCCTGCACGCAAACGCGTCGGTGCGGTCGTCGGTGACGGGGGCGGAGGTGTTCTACGTGAGCCTCGGCGAGTATGGCAACGCCGCGCGCGCCAACGCTGCCGAACCCGGGGCCGTGCTGCCGACGCTCGGGGGAGGCCAACGCGCCGTGGAGTTGATCCTGTGGGAGATGGCGCAGGCGCAGCACCTGAACGACTCGGCCCGCCTCGCGGGCATCATGGAGGCCGAGATGCGCGAACGGCTCCCGATGTCGCCGCGGGCGATCCAGCAGGCGCCGTTCCGGGTGCTCGTGGGCGCCAACATGCCGGCGGTGCTCGTGGAGATGGGCTTCATCACGAACCCCACCGAGGAGAAGCGCCTCAACTCTGCCGAGTACCAGTCACAGGTCGTCAACGCGTTGCTGTCGGCCATCGTTCGATTCAAGGCGTCGACCGAACGCGTGGGAGCGGCACCGGCGCTCACGCAGCAGCAGGACCAGCGCTGATGCGCCGATCGGCTCTGGTCGTCGTGCTCGTCACGATGACCGTCGTCATGCTCGTGATTGCCGGGATCGTCGTCGCCCCCCGATGGCTGGCGCCGGCGACCGTCGAGGTGCCGCGAGCGGACGCCGACCAGCAGGGCGAGGCGACCAGCCGCATCCGTGCCAGCCTGTACTACGTCGCCGAGAACGGCCTGCACCTGACGGCCGTCGATGCCGACGTGCCCTACGGGGCGACGCCAGCCGAGCAGGCGCGCGCGCTCCTCGAGGCGCAGTTGCAGCCGGCGCCCGCCCCACTCGCGCAGGCCATCGCCGAGGGGACGAAGGTGCGGCAGATCTTCGTCGCCGACAACGGCACGGCATTCGTGGATCTCTCGAAGGAGGCGGTCACCAACCACCGCGGCGGCAGCCTCGACGAACTGTTCGCGGTATACGCGATCGTCAATGCCGTCACCGTCAACCTGCCCGCGGTCAAGGGCGTGCAGATCCTCGTCGACGGCCAGGAGGTCGACACGCTCGCCGGCCACGTCGACCTCCGCCACCCGCTCGCGCGCAACATGGAATGGGTCGGTCCCCTGGAGGGACCTGAGCAAGAGTAGCGGCGCCGCGCCGTTCCTCCTCCGTCGGCCTCCCACCTTCCTCCTTCCTCCTTCCTCCTTCCTCCTTCCTCCTTCCTCCTCCGTCCTTCTGTAAACTGTGGGGCGCCTATGCCTCGCTCTGACGGACGCGCCAACGACGCCCTTCGCCCCTGCGTCATCACTCCGCACATCTCCCTGCACGCCGAGGGCTCGTGTCTGGTCGAGACCGGCCGGACCCGCGTGATCTGCACCGCCAGCGTCGAGGATCGCGTGCCGCCGTTCCTGCGCAATTCCGGCAAGGGCTGGGTCACCGCGGAATACGGCATGCTGCCGCGCTCGACCGGCGAGCGGATGCGGCGCGAGGCCTCGACTGGCAAGCAGGGGGGCAGGACGCTGGAGATCCAGCGCCTGATCGGTCGATCGCTGCGCGCCGTGGTCGAGATGAACCGCCTCGGCGAGCGCACGATCTGGATCGACTGCGACGTGATCCAGGCCGACGGCGGCACGCGCACGGCCGCCATCACGGGCGGGTTCGTCGCCATGGTGCTGGCGATGCAGCACATGGTGGAGGCGAACCAGATCAAGGAGATCCCGGTGCGTGACTACCTCGCGGCCACGAGCGTCGGGGTGATCGGCGGCGTGCCGATGCTCGACCTCGCGTACGACGAGGACAGCACTGCCGACGTCGACATGAACGTGATCCGTACCGGCGATGGACGGTTCATCGAAGTGCAGGGCACCGCGGAACGGGATCCGTTCCCGCGCGCCGTGCTCGACCAGATGCTCGACCTCGGGAGCAGGGGCATCGACGAACTGATCCAGAAGCAGGCGGCCATCGTCGGGCCGATGCTCAAGGTCAAGCCGCCGGCTCGCGCATGAGTGCGCCGGTCCGCCTGCTCGTGGCGACGGGCAACCCGGGCAAGATGCGCGAACTCGCCGCGCTGTTTGCAGACCTCCCGGTCACGCTGCTGTCGTTGAAGGACCTGGCGCAGCCGATTCCGGCGCCCGACGAGACGGGCGACACGTGTGCCGACAACGCGCGGCTGAAGGCCTCGGTGTACGCGCGCGCCGCGACACTCCCCTGCCTGGCCGAAGACTCGGGGTTCGAGGTGGAGGCGCTCGGCGGCGCGCCAGGCGTGCGGTCGGCGCGGGTGCCGGGCGACAGCGATGCCGCGCGCAACGCGTGGGTGTACGCGCAGCTGGATGCCCGTGGGAGCCGCGAATCGACGGCCCGTTTCGTCTCGGTCCTCGCGCTTGCGCGCGCCGACGGCGCCATCCTCCACGTCGCCGAAGGGGCAGTCGAGGGGACCGTTGCGCCGGAACCACGAGGCTCCCAGGGCTTCGGCTACGACCGGATGCGGTTCTACCCGCCCCTTGGCCGCACCTTCGCCGAACTCACGCCGGACGAGAAAGCGGCCGTGAGTCACCGCGGGCGCGCATCGCGCCTCATGCACGACTGGATTCGCGCCAACCTGGCTGTCCTGGCCTGACGGGACGTCCGGCCATCGGCATTCGGCCATCGGCCTTCGTAAGGGCCTCCCTCGGAGCACCATCCTGCACATACGTCCCGTCGGCCATCCTGCACGTACGTCCCGTCGGCCATCCTGCACGTACGTCGCCGTCGGCCATCGTGCAGGTGCGTCGCCGTCGGCCAGCGTGCAGGTGCGTAGCCGTCGGGGCTTGCCCGGCCGTCCGGCGATCATACTCG
>JAEYZV010000516.1 GCA_023427865.1 Acidobacteriota bacterium | reverse complement strand
TTCCAGGGCCGGTTGCGCGACTTCCTGGCCGGGGGGCTGGAGCGTGGCGGCAAGTACCTGCCGATGGTCCAGAGCGTGTTCCGCGCCGAGGGCGTGCCGCTCGACCTCGCTTACGTGCCGCTGATCGAAAGCGCCTTCAAGCCGACGGCCTTGTCGCGTGCCAGCGCTCGCGGCATGTGGCAGTTCATGCGCCCCACGGCCAACGACCATGGCTTGAAGCAGGACTGGTACATCGACGAGCGCGCGGACCCCGAGAAGGCCACACGCGCGGCCGCCAAGTACTTCAAGACGCTCTACACGATGTTCTCGGACTGGCACCTGGCGATGGCCTCCTACAACGGCGGCCCCGGGCGGGTGCAGCGCGCAATGCGGGCGTCCGGGCTGGACGACTTCTGGACGCTGACGGCCTCGGATCGATATCTCCCCCGCGAGACGCGGGAGTACGTGCCGATGATCCTGGCGGCCGTAATCATCGCCAAGAACCCGGCACAGTACGGGTTCGAGCCCCCGCCGGTCGAGGCGCTTCAGTACGACAAGGTGCGGGTCGCCCGCGCCGTGGACCTGCGCCGCGTCGCCGAGTGGACCGGCGCCTCGATCGACGAGATCCAGGCGCTCAACCCGGAACTGCGTCGGTGGACCACCCCATTGCGTTACCCGGAGTACGAGATCAAGGTGCCGCCGGGCACCGGACCGCTGCTCGAGGGGCGCCTCGCCTCGGCACCGGCGGTCGAACTCGCCGCCCTGAAGTTCCACACCGTTCGTCGTCGCGAGACGCTCGCGTCCATCGCGACGAAGCTCGGCGTCTCGCGCGCCGACCTTGCCGACGCCAACGGGCTGTCGCTGCGCGCCCGGGTCCGCGTGGGCCAGCGACTGCTGATTCCGCGCGCGCCGGCCGCTCCGTTGCTGGCCAGCACGACCCGTCACGCCGAGCCCCAGCGCGAGGCCACCAGCGTCGTTGCCAGTCGCGCCGTCGCTGCCGATCAGGAAGACGCCGAGGTGGTCGTCACCAGGCATCGCGTCAAGCGCGGCGATACGCTGTATGGCATCGCCAACGCGTACGACGTCAGCGTGGCCGACCTTCGGGCGTGGAACCGGATGAAGTCCACGCGCATCGGCGTCGGCGACACGCTGACGATTCGCGTCAGCCGCACCCGCTCGACGCAGTAGCGACCTCGGTGTAAACGTCGCCGCCCATTGGTGGAGGCGCCAATCAGGGCCTCCTCAACCCGCGGCAGGAACTGCCAGCGCGCGGGCGCGTGCCTTCGCGGAATCTGCACCCTCCCGCGCCACATCGTCGAAGAATGGCCGGTTGCGCGCGGTTGCGCAGCTGTCGCGCGGTTTGCAATGCGCAGCGCCATGCTCGCCTCCACCTTCACGGCGGCGCTCGTCGGCGTCTCTGCCGAATTGGTGCGCGTCGAGGCCGACGTCAGCTACGGGCTGCCCGGGTTCACCATCGTCGGCCTGCCCGACGCGAGCGTGCGGGAGAGCCGCGATCGCGTGCGCAGTGCGATTCGCAGCTCCGGTCTCGAGTTCCCGCCCCACCGCATCACGGTGAACCTCTCGCCTGCCGACCTGCGCAAGGCCGGCAGCAGCTTCGACCTCCCGATTGCGCTCTCGGTACTGGCGGCCGGCGGACAGCTGCAGGCCGATGTCGCGGCGCGTGCCGTGGTGCTCGGCGAACTGGCGCTCGATGGGCGCGCCCTGCCCTGCCGCGGTGTGCTGCCCGCGGCCCTCGCCTCGCGCGCCGCGCAGGTGGACATGCTCATCGTCCCGCGCAGCAACGTGCAGGAGGCGCGACTGGTGCCGGGCGTGGACGTCAGGGGCGCGCAGTCGCTGGCCGACGCGCTCCGCGCCCTTCGCCAGCACGATGGGGATGGGCCACCCGCCACCCTCACCGTGCCAGCGCCGTTCGATCCTGCAGACCTCGCCGACGTGCACGGGCAGGCGCTCGCTCGGCGTGCGCTGGAGATCGCCGCCGCCGGGCACCACAACGTCCTGTTCACGGGGCCGCCAGGGGCCGGCAAGTCGATGCTTGCGCGGCGGCTTCCCGGGCTGCTGCCGCCATGGACGTTCGAGGAAGCGCTCGAGGCGACCGCGGTGCACTCGGCTGCCGGGCTCGTGCCGCCGGAAGGCGGGCTGCTGCCGGCGCGCCCCTTTCGCGCGCCCCACCACACCGTGTCCACGGCCGCCCTCATCGGCGGCGGACCGCAGCCCCGGCCCGGCGAAGCGAGCCTGGCGCATCATGGCGTGCTGCTCCTCGACGAACTCCCCGAGTTCGAACGGCGGACGCTCGACGTCCTGCGCCAACCGCTCGAGGACGGCGTGGTGCACCTGGCCCGCGCCAGCCGCAGCGTCACCTTCCCCGCGGCCTTCCTGCTCGTGGCGGCGATGAATCCCTGCCCGTGCGGGTACCTTGGCCACCCCCGACGCGCCTGCCGATGCCGACCCGGCGAGGCCGATCGGTACGCGGCGCGGATTTCGGGGCCGCTCCTCGATCGGATCGATCTCGTCGTGCAGGTGCCCCCTGTCGACGCGGCCGCCCTCACCGGCCCCCGGCAGGTCGTCGAGGACACGCCGACGGTGCGCGCGCGCGTCGTGGCGGCCCGGGCGCGACAGGCGGACCGGGCCG
>JAEYZV010000471.1 GCA_023427865.1 Acidobacteriota bacterium | reverse complement strand
GCTACACCTGCACTGGCCCGAAGAGCATTACCGCTGGGCCGTGGCTCGAGGGGGGTCGCATGCCGCCGCGGCCGACGAGCTGATTGCGAACATCGACTGGTGCAAGCGAGCGGGGGCGAAAGTGGTTTGGCAGGTGCACAACACGTTTCCGCACGAGCATGCATTCAAAGCTCTCGATCGGCAGACGTATCAACACGTGATCGATCGGGCCGACGTCATCGTTCATCATTGCACCGAGTCGGCGGCACTGCTGCACGAGCAGTACGACGTGCCGAGTGGTTCGCGCGAGATCGTCGTGCCACTGGGCAACTTCAGTTCGCATAGAACTTCCGAGACGCAGGCGAGTGCGAGGGCGCGTCTCGCGATTCCGGCCGAGGCACGGGTCTACCTGCAGTTTGGGAAGATTCGTCCTTACAAGGGGCTCGACGTGCTGCTTCGCGAGTTCCGAAAGGTGCGCGTCGATCGCAAGTTGCTCGTGGTGGCGGGTGAGTACCGTCGCCTGGGTACCGACAGCCGCCTGCGCCAGCGCGTCACACTGGCGCTGCTGAAGCGCTTTGCCCGGGACATCAGGTTCCATCTGGGCGAGATCCCCGACTCGGAAGTAGAGCTCTACTTCGCGGCCGCCGACGTCGTTGTCCTGTCGCATCGCGCGGGACTGAACTCCGGCGTCGCCATCCTCGGCATGTCTTTGGGCAAGGTGGTCGTCGGGCCGCGCACCGGCTGCATCGGGCCCGCACTCGACGCCGGGCTCAACGCGAGTTACGACCCCGCAGATCCCGACGGCCTGCGCGAGGCGATGGAGCGAGCCGCCTCTCTCGATGCCGACGCAGTCATGCGCGCGAACCTCGCTGCGGCCGAGCAGTGGAGCTGGCCGTCGTTCGTGCAGCAGGTGCTGGACGCCTGCCCGATGCCCGTGGAGGGGTGACGCGGCCGGTTCAGTCCGACAGCGACGTGCGAGGCAGGTCGCTCATCGCTCCCAGCACATCGGCGACGGGCGCAAACCGGAACTCGTCGAGCAGGCGCGCGAGGCGCGTCTCCGTGCGCGCCAGATTGCCGTAGTGACGGATGCGCGTGCTCCAGCCGACCGGCAGCCGCGGCTGCTGCGCGTCGACCTCCCACGGGTGCAGGTAGAAGATGGCGGGGCGACCCTCCCGGCGATTCAGCCAGGACAGGCCAGCGCGTGTCCATCCATACGGCAACAGGCGGAAGTACCCGCCGCCGGCAACCGCGAGATTCTGCCCGGCGACTCGCACCGTCGACGGCGGCACCTCGCGCACCGAACCGGCAGGGCGCGTGAGCACGTAGGGATGACGCGGGGCATCGGGGATGCCGTACCTGTCGTGCCGCACCGGGAAGATGCTTGCGTCGTAGCGGTAGCCTTCCTCGACGAGCACGTCGAGGGCCCACAACGACTGACGCGTGATGCTGAAGCTCGGGGCGCGGTAGCCCGTCACCGCATGGCCCGTGATCGCCTCGAGTACCCCCTTGCTGCGTCGGACGTCCTCGCGGAAGGCATCCGGCGTGAGGCTGTACACGATCTGGTGCCAGTACCCGTGCGATGCGATCTCGTGGCCCGCCGAGGCGATGTCGCGCACCAGAGCGGGGTGGCGCTCCGCCACCCAGCCGAGCACGAAGAACGTCGCGCGCACACCGCGTGCGGCGAACAGCTCGAGCAGGCGCCGCGTGGTCGGCACGACCCGGGAGGGCAACCCCTCCCAGTCCGCGCGGGGCGCCACCCGTTCGAGCGCGCTCGCGTGGAAGTACTCCTCCACGTCGATGGACATCGCGTTGATCACCGGGGCGAGGCTGGTCGATGCGCTCATCGTCGGGGCAGCGCCGGGTGCCGCTTGTCACGCTCGGAGAGGATCGGCGTGCGCGTCGGCCACTCGATGCCGAGGACGGGGTCGTCCCACATGACACCCCCCTCGTCGGCGGGATCGTAGAAGTCCGTGCACTTGTACTCGAGTTGCGCGGTCTCGCTCACGACGCAGAAACCATGGGCGTAGCCGGGCGGGACGTAGAGCTGCCGGAAGTTGTCCGACGACAGGCTCACGCTGACCCAGCGGCCATACGTCGGTGAGGTCGGATCGACATCGGCGGCAACGTCGAGCACCTCGCCCTCCACGACGCGCACGAGTTTCCCCTGCGGGCGCGTGCGCTGGAAATGGAGGCCGCGCAGCGTGCCCCGACGTGAGCGCGAGTGGTTGTCCTGGATGAACGCGGCGTCGATGCCGGCTTCGGCGTACCGACGCGCGTGGTACGTCTCGACGAAGAAGCCGCGCTCGTCGAGGAACACGCGTGGCTCGATCACGACGACGCCGGGGAGCGCAGTGGCGTGGACTTGCACGTCAACGCCCCTGCTCGATCAGGCGGAGGAGGTACTGGCCGTAGGAGTTCTTCCGCATCGGATGCGCGACCTGCGCCACCTGGGCGGTATCGATGTACCCCATGCGCCAGGCGATCTCCTCGATGCACGCGAGCATGAGCCCCTGCCTGTCCTCGATGGTCTGCACGAAGAGGGAAGCCTGCAGGAGTGACTCGTGCGTGCCGGTGTCGAGCCAGGCGTAGCCGCGCCCGAAGCGCTCGACGTGGAGCGCTTGGCGGTCGAGGTAAGCGCGGTTGACGTCGGTGATCTCGAGTTCGCCGCGGGGGGACGGTCGCAGGTTCGCGGCGATGTCGAGCACGTCGTTGTCGTAGAAGTACAGGCCGGTCACGGCCCAGTGCGATCGCGGCGATTGAGGCTTCTCCTCGAGGCTGATCGCGCGACCCGCCTCGTCGAACTCCACCACACCGTATCGCTCCGGATCCCGGACCTCGTAGCCGAAGACGGTGGCCCCGTGCTCACGCGCCGCGGCCGCCTGCAGCACCTCGGGCAATCCATGCCCGTAGAAGATGTTGTCGCCAAGGGCGAGCGCCACTCGCCGTGTGCCGACGAACGCCCTGCCGATGACGAAGGCCTGCGCCAGCCCTTCCGGGGCCGGCTGGACTGCATAGGTCAGAGACAGGCCCAGTTCGGCCCCGTCCCGGAGCAGCCGCTGGAAGCTTGCCGAGTCCTCCGGGGTGGTGATGATCAGGATGTCGCGAATCCCCGCCAGCATGAGCGTGGCCAGCGGGTAGTAGATCATCGGTTTGTTGTAGACCGGCACCAGTTGCTTGCACACGCCCCTGGTGACGGGATACAGGCGCGTGCCCGACCCACCGGCGAGGATGATCCCGCAGAGCGGCGGCGTCGTGAATGGGGCGACATCGTTGTGTGGCGACAAAGGTCCCTGTCCTGATTAGTAAGGCAGTGTGGCGACTTTTCTTGGCGCACGATCGAACTTCGAACTCGAGCACCGGGGCGCTCGCGCCAGTTTCGAACCGCAATTACGGCGCTCTGCGTTCTCCCCGACGCACGGAACGCAGCTTGCGTACCAGCTCACCACGACCGCATGGACATCCACTTCATTTCCTCACTGACTCCGGACGACGAGGACCGCCTGGCGCCGGCGTTGCTGGACGCGTTGAAGCCGATGCTCGAGTTGATGCCGATCGCGTACACGATCCGCATCCGCACCTCGAGCAATACGTTGTACCAGCACACGCGTACGGAACTGGCCGCTCCCGCGCTGCCGCCGGACGACGACGAGCTGCACGCGCCAAGCTGACGCTGCGGTTCGGCACGGCGTCCGCTATCGTAATGCCTGCTGCCGTGGTCGGCCAGCAGCCCGGAGGTCCATGCGCGTTCGCCGAGTTCTCGCTCCTTTCACCCTGCTCCTCGTCCTGGGCAGCAGCGCTGCCGCCGCGCCCCGGCGCGACGTGCTCCTCGTCGTCAACCGTCAGGCCCCGGACGGGCAGGCCGTGGCCGACGCGTACCGCGCCGCCCGCGACATCCCGACGACACACCAGGTCGTGATCGATGTCGCGCCCGCGGAAACCATCCGCCGCGATGTCTACCTGGGCGCCATCGAACGCCCGATCGCCGAGTGGCTGCAGCGCGAAGCCGCGCACGACGAGATCACCTACATCGTGCTCGTCCGCGGTGTCCCGCTCCGGGTCCAGGCCGACCCCGGGACGCGGACCCCGCTGACCTCGGTGGATTCGTCGCTCACGCTGCTGTACCGCCGGCTCACCGGTGCCGGAGTGGGACCCGGGCCGCTTGCCAACCCGCTGTTCCTCGACGACATGCCGGCCGACGGCTGGCCGTCGGTCGATCGGACGCGACACGACCTCTACCTCGTGACGCGTCTCGATGGCTTCACCGCGGCTGACGCCATCGCGCTCGGGAGCCGTTGCGGCACCGGCCCTGAAGGCACGGCGCGGGTCGTGCTCGACGGGCGTCCCCTG
The DNA here is from genome assembly GCA_023427865.1 of Acidobacteriota bacterium. Lineage (GTDB taxonomy): Bacteria > Acidobacteriota > Vicinamibacteria > Vicinamibacterales > Vicinamibacteraceae > Luteitalea. The sequence continues at coordinate 330 of JAEYZV010000471.1, read as the reverse complement.
GCGACCGGGCCCGAACACCAATGGTTCGGCACCGCTGCCGCCCGCATCCGCAACGGTACCTCCGGCATTCAGGTCGAGCTCGATCAGACGACGAGCGCGGTACGGGACGTGGCAAACGTGGTCGGCTACTTCTCGTGGGGCGCGGCCGACCCGGCACAACGCGACCGGACGTTGCCGATCGGATTCGCGCCGGGCGCGGTCGGGACCAGCCTGTCGAGCAGCGATGTGCGTACGTTCGAGGAACCGCCGCCCGAATGGAAGCCCGGCAGCTGGCGCGACCGGTCGCGCTTCTTCGCCGGCAGCGCGGAGTGGCTTGCGGGAGACATGGTC
>JAEYZV010000335.1 GCA_023427865.1 Acidobacteriota bacterium | reverse complement strand
CCACGCCGGTGGCCCGCGACCTCGAGGCGGCCTCGCCGATGGAGGCCCACTTCCAGCCGCCGCCGATCCTGCCGCCGGCGCCACCGCCGATGGTGCCGACCGCGCCGCCCCCGGCCAGCTTCATTCCCGACAATTACGACCCGCTGGCGCCGGAGACCGGCGTCCGGCCGGTGCCGATCGTCCCGTCGGTGCCGGCGACCGGCGCCGGTGAACGCACCGCGCCGCATGCGTCGCCGAACCAGCCGGCGCACGAGCCCGTGCAACAACGACCGTTCCCTGATGCGTTCGGAGAGCTTGAACCAGCCGTCACTCCTGCGGCCGCCCGGGCCCACACGGCCGATCGCGAACGCGCATCAGTGACCCCGCCCGAGGCGCCACCCGTGCAGCCGCGGCCGCCGACGCAGCCCCCTCGGCCGGCGGCGGTCACGGGGGATCTGGCGGGCGTGCTGGCGGCAGCGGGCCTGCACGACGTCCCGGTCACGCCCGAACTCGCGCAGAAGTTCGGTGAGATCCTGCGCGTCGTTGTGCTGGGTGTCATGGACGTCCTGCGGTCGCGGCATCAGGTGAAGGACGAGTTCCGGATGCGGATGACCTACTTCAGGCCCGTGGACAACAACCCCCTGAAGTTCTCGGTCAACGTCGAGGACGCCCTCCACAACCTGCTGGTGAAGCGCAACGAGGCGTACCTCGGGCCGGTGGAGGCGTTCCAGGACGCCTTCGACGACCTGCGCAACCACCAGCTCGCGATGCTCGCCGGCATGCGGGTGGCGTTCGACTCCACGCTCGCCGAGTTCAATCCCGATCGCCTGCAGGCCCAATTCGACCGACGGCTCGGCAAGAACTCGGTGTTCGCGGTGCCGATGAAGATGCGGTACTGGGAGCTGTTTCGCGAGCACCACGACGAGATCGCCCGTGATCCCGATGCGGCGTTCCGCCGCCTGTTCGGCGACGCCTTCACGCGCGCGTACGAAGAGCAGTTGAAGCGGTTGAAGGACACACAGGGCCGGGAATAGGCAGCACGCCACCGGCTGCATACGTTCGGCGGGCGGCCCGGGGCAGGAAACCTGTCGCGAGACGCCCGTCACCATCGTCTTGCGCGGGGGCGCCGTTCACCGGGGCATGTCTACCTACAACAGGGTTGTCTGGTCCGAGGGGTTGTTCCTGCGGCCGCAGCATTTCCAGCAGCAGGACCGCCACATGGAGCGTTTCGTCGAGACGCGTTGCCAGGGGCTGGTCCCGGATGGCTGGGGGTTCATCGACGTGGAGCCCGAGCGCGACCTGCTCGGCATCGGCAGGTTCGGCATCCGGCACGCGTCGGGCGTGTTCCCGGACGGCACGCCGTTCCGGATGCCCGACGACGATCCGCTGCCGCCCGCGCTCGAGATCGACGTGCAGGTACGCGATCAGATCGTGTACCTCGCCGTGCCGCTGCGCCGCGCCGGCGATGCCGAGTTCGAGCGAGGCGAGGCGGGCGATCGCATGGCCAGGCACCAGGTGCGCGAATGGGAGGCGCGCGACGCGTCCTCCGGCACGGGCGATCCCGCAGTCGTGGAGGTCGGGGCCCTGAGCACGCGGCTGCTGCTGGCCTCACAGGTGACCGACGCGTACGCGACCATCCCGGTTGCCCACATCGCGGAGGCTCGGCCGGACGGGCGCGTGCTGCTCGACGATGGCTTCATGCCGACCGTCATGCACGTGCGCGCTGCGCCGCGCCTGGCGACGTTCACGACCGAGTTGCTCGGTCTGCTGCACCAGCGCGGCGATGCCCTCGGCGGCCGTGTGGCCGCGACGGGGCGTGGCGCCGCTGCGGAATTCGCCGAGTTCCTCATGCTGCAGGCCATCAACCGGTACGAGCCGCTGCTGGCCCATCATGCCGACAGCGGCGCCGTCCACCCGGAACGCCTGTACGAGTTGTGCGTAGAGATTGCGGGTGAGATGGCGACGTTCACGAGCATCTCGAAGCGACCTGCCGCGTACCCCGGGTATCGCCACGACCGGCTGCGGGAGTCGTTCGAGCCGGTGATGGCGGCGTTGCGCCTGGCGTTTGCCGCGGAGATGGTCCAGGTCGCGATTCCGATTCCGATCGAGGCCAAGAAGTACGGCATCAGCGTCGCGCTCGTCTCCGATCGGTCGCTCTACAGTCAGGCGGTGTTCGTGCTCGCGGCCCGCGCGGACGTGCCGTCCGAGGAACTTCGACGCAGTTTCCCGGCCCAGCTGAAGGTGGGCCCGGTGGAACGGATTGCCGACCTCGTACGCCTCGCGTTGCCCGGCGTGCCCGTGCTGCCGCTGCCCGTGGCGCCCCGGCAGATTCCCTTCCATGCCGGGTTTGCGTACTTCGAACTCGATCAGAGCAACGAGCTCTGGGAGCAGCTGAAGACCTCGGGTGGCGTGGCGCTGCACGTCGCGGGCAACTTCCCGGGCCTGACGATGGAGTTCTGGGCGATTCGCACCTGATCGGGAGCAACGATGGTCGACGGCGACGATCCGTTCAAGACACACGAGGCCACGGTGATTCGGCCGCGGCCGGGCGCAGGCAAGCGCGGTGTCGCCGATCCGCATGCCGGCAGGCCGATGTCCGTGCCGATGCAGGCCGTGCCGGTGTCGGACTCGGCGCGCGACGGCCTGGCGATCGGGCTCAATCCGCTGCTGCGAGCCGCCAGCCCGCTGCTGCGCCTGGCCGGTCACGCGCGCAGTGCGCTCTCGCCGCTCGACATCCCGGGCCTGCGTCGGCAGGCCCTCGAGGACATCCGTTCGTTCGAGACACGCGCGCGCGATGCCGGCGTGCCCAACGAGATCGTCCTGGCGGCGCGGTACGTGCTGTGCGCGACGGTGGACGAAGCCGTGATGTCCACGCCCGGGGGCTCGCAGAGCGAGTGGGCGCAGCATCCCCTTCTCGTCGCCCTCCACCGCGAGGCGTGGGGCGGCGAGAAGTTCTTCGAGATGCTCGATCGCATCTCCCGCGACCCCGCCAGGCACATCGAGCTCATGGAGCTGCAGTACGTGTGCCTCGCCCTCGGGTTCATGGGCAAGTACCACATGATGGACCGCGGCCAGGATCGCCTTGCCGACGTGCGTGCCGGCCTGTACCGCGCCATCAGCCGCGAGCGGGGCCGGCAGCCCGAGGAACTGTCGCTCCGCTGGCGTGGGCTCGAGGACCGCCGTAACCCGCTCGTGCGATACGTGCCGTGGTGGGTGGCGGCGGTTGGCGTGCTCGCCATCCTCATCGCGGCATTCACGTACTACCAGTCGCGGCTCGCGAACCTGGCCGCACCGGTGCACGACCAGCTCGCGAGAGCCGACCTGCAGGCGCCGCCGCTGGTGCCGCCGCGCCCGTCCGATCCCACCCTGAAGCAGCTGCTCGAGCCCGAGATACGAAGCGGTGCGGTGCAGGTCGACGAGGCGGGCGCCCAGACCACCGTGACGCTGCTCGGCGCCGACCTGTTCGCCTCCGGCCGCGCCGAGGTGAACGCCGACTACACCGAGACGCTTCGTCGCATCGCGCTGGCGTTGAACAAGGTGCCCGGGCGTGTCGAGGTCGAGGGGCACACCGACGACCAGCCGCTTCGCTCGTTCCGGTACCGCGACAACTACGAGCTCTCGCGCGAACGCGCCTTGAGCGTGGTGGACATCCTGAAGCGCACCATCGACAGGCCGGCCCGGCTGCGCTGGCAGGGCAAGGGCGCGTCCGAACCGAAGTACCAGGACCGCGCCCGCAATCGTCGCGTCGAAATCGTCCACATGAGCGGCACCTAGACACCAGCGTCGTACCCCAGGCGGTCACCATCATGTTGTCGTTGCTCAAGCGCATCGTCCAGCTGCTGCCGGGGTTCCTCCTGATTGCCGCGGTGATCTGGTTCGGGGGGCCGTACCTGGTCATCTCCGGCTCGCAGCCGCTGGCGAGCGAGTCCAGCCGGCTCACCGCGATCGTCTTCGTCGTGCTGGCGTGGCTGGCCTGGGTCCTCTTCGAACGCTGGCAGGTGCGTCGCGCCAGCAACAAGCTCGCCGCCGCGGTCATCAGTCAGGCTGAAGCCGAACCCCTGCCGCCGGCCGACGTGGTGAAGCTGCGCGAGAGCTTCGAGCAGGCCGTGGCCACGCTGGGCGGGCGCCAGAAGGGCCGCAGTCTCTACGACCTGCCCTGGTACGTCTTCATCGGGCCGCCGGGCTCGGGCAAGACCACGGCGCTGCTCAACTCGGGGCTGCACTTCTCACTGGACCTGGCCGGCGGGCAGGCGCGGCTGCGCGGCATCGGCGGCACGAGGAACTGCGATTGGTGGTTCACCGACGAAGCCGTGTTCCTCGACACGGCCGGGCGGTTCACCACCCAGGACTCCGATGCCGCTGCCGACAGCGCGGGCTGGCGGGAGTTCCTCGCCCTGCTGTGCAAGTACCGCAAGCGGCGGCCGATCAACGGCGTCATCCTCACCATCAGCGCCAAGGACCTGCTCACGCAGACCGAGTTCGTGCGCGAGCAGCAGGTGGAGGCCGCGCGCTACCGCCTGCGCGAGCTCGGTCGCGAACTGCAGATCGAGTTGCCGGTCTACGTGATGGTGACGATGTGCGATCTCGTCGCCGGCTTCACCGAGTACTTCGACGACCTCGACCAGGCGGGACGCGCCCAGGTCTGGGGCGTCACCTTTCCCTACGAACAGACGGTCGACGGGCGAGCCGCCGCGGCGTTCCCGTCGGAGTTCGAGGCACTCGTCGCCCGCCTCAACGAGCGGCTGTTCGGCCGGCTCGAAGACGAATCCGACGTCCGGCGTCGCGCACGGATCTTCGCCTTCCCGCAGCAGGTGGCCTCGCTGCGCGACGCGCTCGCGCTGTATGTGACCGACGTCTTCTCCGCCACGCGTTACGACCAGCGCATCCTCCTGCGCGGCGTCTACTTCACCAGCGGCACGCAGGAAGGCACGCCGATCGACCGGCTGCTCGGGGCGATCGGCCGGGGCTTCCGCATGGCACCCGATGCGGTAGCGGCGCCCGGCGCGCGGGGGAAGGCCTACTTCGTCGAGCGGCTGCTCACGAAGGTCCTCATCGGCGAGTCAGGGCTCGCGGGTGTGAACCGCAGCCTCGAACTGCGCAAGGCGGCGGCGCAGCTTGCGCTGTACGCCGGCTTCGTCGCCGTGACGGTGCTCGGTGTCACGGCGCTCTCGGTCAGCTATCGGCGCAACGCCGCGTACCTCGTGGACATGCAGCGCGAGGTCGAGCGCCTGACGGAGGTGCCGGCTGCGCGCGCCGTCACATCGGTGCAGGGCCTGTTGCCGCGGCTCGACGCGATCCGTGGTGTCGTCGACGCGGCCGGCAGGTACGAGCAGGACATCCCGTGGGGCATGCGCTGGGGCCTGTACCAGGGGCGATCGATCCGCAATGCCGCGCGCGACGCGTACGAGAACGAACTCGTGTCGTCGCTCCTGCCGTTCGTGGCCTCGCGCCTGAAGCAGCGGCTCGTCCAG
>JAEYZV010000327.1 GCA_023427865.1 Acidobacteriota bacterium | reverse complement strand
GCCGTGTCGTCGTGATGCGGGGCGACGAGGGCATCCTCGCGTCGGGCGGGAAGACCGACTACCTGTTCGGGGCGGCCCCGGCCTACCACTTCCCGGCGGTGACCGCAGACGACGTGATTGGCGACGGGCACGAGATCTCGCTCGGCGACGCCACGCTGAAGGCACACCACACGCCGGGGCACACGCCCGGTACCACGACATGGACGACGACGATTCGCGAGGACGGGCGGCCCTATCGCGTCGTGTTCGCCGCCAGCACGTTCGTGAATCCCGGCACGCGGCTCGTGAAGGACCCATCGTACCCGCGCATCCTCGAGGACTACCGCAAGGCGCTGCGGGTGCTCGACTCCCTGCAGCCGGAGATCTTCCTGGCGGCGCATGGCTCGCAGTTCGATTTCGAGCGCAAGCGGGAACGCGCGGCCCGCGAAGGTGTGCGGGCGTGGGTCGACCCGGACAACTACCGCAAGGGCATCGCGGCGTCACGCGCCCGCCTCGAGCAACTCGCCGCCGAAGAGAGGTAGGGCCGGCTGTCCCAGCCTGGCCACATCGCCAGGCCGCCCCAGGACGCGTTCCCCGAACGCGCCAGCTCGGGTCGGCGCATAATGACCACAGCCCGGCTGTGACGCGCCGCGACCCTGGGCGCTCCACACCCATCTCGGGCCTCGACTGGAGGCAGCCATGAGCCCGCAACGGACCCTCACCGTTGACGGTAACGAGGCGGTGGCGTCTGTCGCCCACCGTCTCAGCGACGTGATCGCGATCTACCCGATCACGCCTTCCTCGACGATGGGTGAGCTTGCCGACGAATGGTCGGGGCAGGGCCGCCGCAACCTCTGGGGCCGCGTGCCCGACGTCATCGAGATGCAGTCGGAAGCAGGCGCCGCAGGAGCCGTGCACGGCGCACTGCAGGCGGGCGCGCTCGCGACGACGTTCACCGCGTCGCAGGGCCTGCTGCTGATGATCCCGAACATGTTCAGGATCGCCGGTGAGTTGACGCCGTTCGCCATGCACGTGGCGGCACGGACCGTCGCGACGCACGCCCTGTCGATCTTCGGCGATCACTCCGATGTGATGGCCTGCCGGAGCACGGGCTTCGCCATCCTCGCGTCCGCGTCGGTGCAGCAGGCGCAGGACTTCGCTGCCATCGCCCACGCCGCGACGCTCGAGGCGCGCGTTCCGTTCCTGCACATGTTCGACGGGTTCCGGACGTCGCACGAGGTGTCGAAGATCGCGACGCTCGGCGACGACGACCTGCGCGCGCTCGTGTCGGAGGAGGCCATCGCCGCGCATCGGACCCGTGCCCTCACGCCCGACGCGCCGGTGCTCCGCGGCACGGCGCAGAACCCGGACGCGTTCTTCCAGGCTCGCGAGGCGGGGAACACCTTCCACTTCGCCTGCGCCGGGATCGTCGAGCGGGTGATGGCGCGCTTTGCGTCGATCACGGGCCGGCAGTACCGCCCGTTCGCATATGCGGGCCACCCCGACGCGGAGCGCGTCGTCGTCCTGATGGGGTCCGGTGCCGAGACCGCGCGCGATACCGTGGATGCGCTCGTGGCGCGCGGCGAGAAGGTCGGCGTGCTGACCGTGCACCTGTTCCGGCCCTTCGACGCCGCGGCGTTGGTCGCGGCGCTCCCGGCGAGCGCACGGGCGCTTGCCGTGCTCGACCGCACGAAGGAGCCCGGAGCGCCTGGCGAGCCGCTCTACCAGGACGTGGTGACGGCGCTCGCCGAGTCGCGGATGGCCGGCACGTCGCCGTTTGCTGGCGATCCCATCGTCGTCGGCGGTCGCTACGGGCTCTCCTCGAAGGAGTTCACGCCCGGGATGGTGAAGGCGGTGCTCGACCACCTGCGGCAGGCGCGCCCGCTGAACCATTTCACCGTCGGCATCGCGGACGACGTCACGCGGCTGTCGATTCCCTGGGATCGCACCTTCGAGATCGAGCCGGACGACGTGCGGACGATGGTGTTCTACGGGCTCGGTGCCGACGGCACGGTCGGCGCCAACAAGAACTCCATCAAGATCATCGGCGAGGAGACCGACCTGCACGTGCAGGGGTACTTCGTCTACGACTCGAAGAAGGCCGGCGCCACGACGGTGTCGCACCTGCGCACGAGCCCGCGGCCGATCCGGTCGGCCTACCTGATTTCGAAGGCGCGATTTGTCGCCTGCCATCAGTTCGAGTTCCTCGATCGCATCGACGTGCTCGAGCGTGCGGCCGACGAGGCGGTGCTGCTCCTCAACGCACCGTTCCCCCCGGAGGAGATCTGGGACCGCCTGCCGCTCGAGGTGCAGGAAGGCATCCGCAGCAAGCGCATCCGCGTGTTCACGATCGACGCCTCGGCGGTCGCGCGTGATGCCGGCATGGGCGGCCGCGTGAACACGATCATGCAGACGTGCTTCTTCGCGATCTCCGGCGTGCTGCCGCGCGAGGAGGCCATCGCGCACATCAAGCACGCGATCGAGAAGACCTACGGCAAGCGCGGCGGGGAAGTCGTCCGCCGGAACTTCGCCGCCGTCGATGCCGCGCTTGCGCACCTGTACGAGGTGCCGCTGCCGGCAGCCGTGACGGCGACCCGTCGGCGGCCGCCGCCCGTGTCGCCGCAGGCGCCGGAGTTCGTGCAGCGCGTCACCGCGATGCTGATGGCGGGCCAGGGCGACCTCCTCCCGGTGAGCGCCTTCCCGATCGACGGCACGTGGCCGCTCGGCACGGCGCAGTGGGAGAAGCGCAACCTCGCGGCGGAGATCCCGGTCTGGGACGAGGCGATCTGCATCCAGTGCAACCACTGCGTGCTGTGCTGCCCGCACGCGGCCATCCGCGCCAAGGTGTACGACCCCGCCGCGCTCGACCGCGATCGCCCGCCGACGTTCAAGTCGGTGCCGTACAAGGGCCTCGAGTTCAAGGGCCGCGCGTACACGCTGCAGGTCGCGCCCGAGGACTGCACGGGCTGCGGGCTCTGTGTCGAGGTGTGCCCGGCGCGTGATCGCACGAACCCGCGGCACAAGGCGATCGACATGCATCCGCAGCTGCCGCTGCGCGAGGCCGAGCGCGCCAACTACGACTGGTTCCTTGGGCTGCCCGATCCCGTGCCCGCCGACCTTCCGAAGGTGGACCACAAGCTGTCGCAGCTGCTCGAGCCGTTGTTCGAGTACTCGGGCGCCTGTGCCGGCTGCGGCGAGACGCCGTACCTGAAGCTGCTCACGCAGCTGTTCGGCGATCGCGCCATCGTCGCCAACGCCACCGGCTGTTCGTCGATCTACGGTGCGAACCTGCCGACGACGCCGTGGAGCGTCAACCGCGACGGCCGCGGACCGGCATGGGCCAACTCGCTCTTCGAGGACAACGCCGAGTTCGGTCTCGGTATCCGTGCCGCAGTCGACAGCCACGCCGCCGCCGCACGCGCGCTCGTGTCGCAGCTGCGTGAAGCGATTGGCGTCCAACTGGCCGATGCGTTGCTCGACGCCGACCAGGCGACCGACGCCGGCATCCGCGCGCAGCGGGCGCGGGTCGTGGACCTGCGCCGCGCGCTCTCGCCCCTGGCGACGGGCGAGGCACGGCGGCTGGAAGGGCTCGCCGATTATCTGGTGAAGAAGAGCGTGTGGCTCGTGGGCGGCGACGGCTGGGCGTACGACATCGGGTATGGCGGCCTCGATCACGTGCTCGCCAGCCATCGCGACGTCAACGTGCTCGTGCTCGACACCGAGGTGTACTCCAACACCGGCGGGCAGCAGTCCAAGGCGACGCCGCTCGGCGCGGTGGCGAAGTTCGCCGCCACCGGCAAGCGAGTGCCGAAGAAGGACCTCGGCCTGCTCGCCAACATGTACGGGCACGTTTACGTGGCCCGGGTGGCCATGGGCGCGAAGATGCCGCAGGTCGTGCAGGCATTCCTCGAGGCCGAGGCGTACCCGGGGCCGGCGCTGATCATCGCCTACAGCCACTGCATCGCGCACGGGTACGACATGGCGCATGGGCCGGCGCAGCAGAAGCTGGCGGTGGAGACCGGCGTGTGGCCGCTCTACCGCTTCGATCCGCGCCGCACGGCGAAGGGCGAGCCGCCGATGCGTCTCGACTACGGGCCGCCGCGCGGCCGCGTCGCCGACTACATGCGCAACGAGGCGCGCTTCCGGGTGGTCGAGCGCACCAATCCGGAGCAGTTCAGGACCTTCCTGCACGATGCGCAGGAGGCCGCACAACAGCGCTACGCGGTCTACCAGCAGCTGGCGGGTGTCACGGTGCCGCTCGTGGACGTACCCGACGAACCCGTCACGGCCGACACCGTCGACGGCGAGGACTGACATGGACCTGCGGACCCGCTATCTCGGCTTCGACCTGCCGCACCCGATCATGGCCGGCGCCTCGCCGCTTGCCGACGACCTCGATGGCATCCGCCGGCTCGAGGACGCGGGAGCGGCCGCCATCGTGTTCCGATCGCTGTTCGAGGAACAGATCACGCGCGAGCAGCTGGCCGAGGCCGCACACATCGACACGTACGGCGAGTCGTTCGCCGAGGCGGCGACCTACTTCCCCGCGGCAGACGCGTTTGCGCTCGGCAGCTACCAGTACCTGGAGAACATCCGGCGGGCGAAGGCAGCGGTCTCGGTGCCGGTGATCGCCTCGCTGAACGGCACGACGCCAGGGGGGTGGATCGACTACGCGCGGCTGATGGCCGATGCCGGGGCCGACGCACTCGAACTGAACCTCTATCACCTCGCCACCGATCCCGCGACGAGCGGTGCCGAGATCGAGCAGCAGTTGATAGAGACCGTCGCAGCCGTCAGGAAGTCGGTCATCATCCCGATCGCGGTCAAGCTGTCGCCGTTCTTCACGGCGCTGGCGCATTTCGCGCGCCAGCTCGAAGTTGCCGGCGCCGACGGCCTCGTGCTCTTCAACCGGTTCTACCAGCCCGACATCGATCCGGAGGCGCTCGCCACGACGCGCACGCTGTACCCGTCGGACTCCTCCGAGCTGCTGTTGCGGCTGCATTGGATGGCGATTTTGTCGGGGCGTGTCGGCGTGTCGCTCGCGGTGAGCGGCGGCGTCCACGGCGCGCAAGACGTGGTCAAGGCGACGATGGCGGGCGCACACGTGGCGCAGATGGTGTGGGCGCTGCTGCGCCACGGTCCCGAGCGCATCGGGCTCGTGTTGCGCGACCTGCGCGAATGGCTCGAGCAGCACGAATGGGAGTCGCTCGCACAGATGCGCGGCAACATGAACCTGCTCAAGGTGCCCGACGCGCAGGTCTACGAACGCGCCAACTACATGCTGATGCTCCAGAGCTGGCGCTAGGCCGGGCGCGCCCCACGAATCGAGGTAGGGCGCGTTCCCCGAACGCGCCGGGAAATGTCAGGGTGTGAGTGGCGTACCCAGTCCGTTCATGCCGGCGTCGAACTGCCCCTGACGCGACCGATACATCGCACGCTCGACGACGAGAGGAAGATCGCCACCGACGGACTCGACGAGCACTGCCGCCCGTGCAGCGGAGATCCCAGCCGTGGCGAGCAGGTCGCGCAGGCTGAACGTGGTGCGACTGTTGGCCTCGACCTGCGTGTGGCTCGCCACGATCGGCACGGTGAGCCGTCCCTCGAGCATGAGCGTGATGCGGACCGTGCCTGCATGCGCGCCCGTGTTCGCGATGAGCACGTAGGTATCCCACGCGCCGGTGTCGACCGGCGGCTGCCCCGGAGCCACGGCCGGCGGGTTCGATACCTCACCTTCGGCGACGATCCATCGCGGGGACGTGGCCGTCGCGCCTGCGGTGTTGTGTGCTTCACGCCATTGAGACGCATCGCCCGGCCACCACATGGCCCGCTCCACGACGATGCCGACGTCGTTTAGCGACGTGACCCTCACCGAGATGTCCGTGTTGCCGTGCCGGAACGGGAACAGTCCGCTGCCGGCCGGCTCCTCGAGCTCGTCTACCCACATAGTGAGGCGGCTGTTGGCCGGTGCGCCGACGGTGCGTGAGATCACCTGCCCCGAGCCGAGCATGTAGTCGACCTGCAGCGAGGCGTCGGTGCTCGACGGGTTGGCGACGAGCACGTAGAAGTCGAAGAACTCGCCGGCGTTGCCTGCTGCCAGGAACCAGGACGTCGATGGCGTCACGACACCGCTGCTCTCGTGGCCGGCCTTGAACAGCGTACCGGCGAGGTCGCGGTACATGGCGCGCTCGGCCACCACGGGTGGTCCGGACACGACTTGGAACACCGCCGATAGTTCCTGGTCGGCCAACGGCCGGTCGTCGCCGCTCCGTTCTTCGTTCGCCCAGATGTTGAAGCGCGTGCCTGGAGCGACCGTGTACTGCCGAGTGACGACGTGCCCGGTGGCCAGAAGGAAACGTCCTTCCACGATGGCGGTATCGGTGGGCGACGGGTTCTGCAGCAGGTAGAACAGCTGGAAGCCGGCAATCGTCGCGCCCTCGGCGAAGTACCAGGTCAGCGATGCTCGTGGTGCGCCCGCGTCCCCATGTCCCGCGTACACGTTGGCGTTCCACGTCATGGTGCGGTCGACGCCGATCGGGTGGGTGGCCAGGACCCTGAAGCCGAACTCTGCGGCTTCGAGACCGGGCAGCTCGTTGGCGGTGATCGTCGTGCGCTGGTACGGCACGAGCACGAACTCCGTCGCCGGTACGCTGCCCGACGAGGGTGCGTACTCGATGCGTACCCGGACGGGGAACGCGTGCGGGTTGGCCAGAGCGATGCGCGTGGTGAAATCGAGACCGGGAGTGGACGTGGCGCCCTCTGCGAAGTACCGCTGGTAGCGACCGAGCGTCGGCACGCCCTGGGGGGCAGCCGCGAACTCGGCGAGGTTCGACAGGCCATCGCCATCGGAGTCGACCCAGGGCGATCCGGCAGCGCTGTCCGGGTCGAGATCGAAGCTCTCGACCCAGCTTCGATAACCTGGCGCAGCATCTGCCGCATCGGCAACCCCGGTCGGCGTCAGGAACACGTCGGCCATGCCGTTGGTGTCGCCGCTCACGAGATCCACGCAACCGCTCTCGAAAACCAGCACGCGGCCGTTGCCGCTGATGGCGGGATTGGCCGTGCCACGCACGGCGCCACCGGTGCATGGCTGGCCGCCAGGCGCTGCGGAGAAATCCTGTTCCGGGGCGCCGAAGCCGGAAAGCCCGATGTACGGTCGTACCGGTACGTTGGTGAATGGGGCGTTCGTGCGGGTCCAGGTGAAGAGGCGGCCATTGGCCGACACGCCCGGCACGTTCGGAACGTCTCTGATGCCGTCATAAGGCTGCGTGTACATCCTGAGGGAGTGACCGCTGCCCTCCACGCCCGTGGCCGGGTGGTCGGTGACGAACACGGTGCCGTCGAGAGCGCGCGCATGCGCCGACAGCACCCGGCGGCCATCGCGACTCATCGTGGCCGCAGTCGCCAACAGGTCGGGTGAGATGGGCTGGTGGACGTGAGTTCTCGTCGCGCCCGGTTTCGGTTCGTCGAAGACGCCGTTCCCGTCGGCATCACGATCGCGCACGAACACACGCTCCCCCGACACGCCGGTCGAATCGAAGTCCCGCCCGATGAACGAGACGACGCGGCCATCGCCACTGATCGAGGCGTGGTATGCCTCATTCCACAACTGCGTGCCGTCGTCGCGCAGGCTGACCAGGCGCCGACTGCCGCTGACGCGGTCGTACACGTACACGTCGAAGTGTACGTTGGTGTCGCCCGGGTCGAGTGTTTCGAACGTCGTGAACGCGACGTACCGCCCGTCGCCGCTGATGGCCACACGAGGCAGACCGGGCTGGCTACCGCCGCTCAACGTCCTCCCGAGCTTCGTCCACGCACCCAGGATTCGGTCGTGGAGCCATACGTAGTCCTGAGACAGGGTGACGTAGCGACCGTCATCACTGAGCGCCACCCACGTGGCATGCGTGGCCGGCGTCGTCTGAGGCTGAGGCTGCAGCCGCTCGAGGACGCCGGTCACCATATCCTTCACGAAGGCGTCGGCCACCTGGTTGTCATCGCCGTGCGTCAGGTTCGCTGCCGTCGAGATGAATGCGACGACCGAGCCGTCGTGGTTGGTGGCCGGCCTGTAGCTCCGGCCGGCAGTTGCCGGAAGTGGCAGGGCGAGCGACACGGTGCCGTCCGGCGCGATCCGGAACAGGTCGGTGTTGTGGTTGGTGTCGTCACTGACGAGGTCGTCGGCGTCCGAGAGCGCGAACACGGTGCCGTCGTCGGTGATCGCGGCATTCGGCGTGAGGTGAATCAGTGCCCGCGCAGAACTGGAGACGCCGATGGGCGTGACGCCTGACGTGATGGTGAGGGCGTCGAGATCGACCCGGAACAGGCGCGTCGTCCCGGTAGGCTGCACGGAGAGATTTGTTGCGGCCGACAGGAAGGTGAGGAAGCGGCCGTTGGGACTGAGCACGCCATCACGCGCAGTCGCGTCGGCCAACTGGCCTGGCAGAGCCCGGCTCGCCAGGGTGGCCCGCTTCGCCGATCGGTCGAGAACGACGATGGCGTGCGTCTCACCAGTGCTGTCGCGCGCAACGTAGCTGACGCGCGCGCCGTCGGCCGAGATCGACACGCGACCGGGCGTCGCGTCCTTGTGCCAGGGAGTGGAGTACGTGCTGACGCGGGTGGTCGTGCCTGTAGATGGATTGCGCACGTAGGCGTCGCAGTCCCCGCGGGGGTTTGCGGCCTCGAACTCGACGTCGCACCAGGTGAACACCACTTCGCCTGTATCGCTCACCGCGACGCCGCCTTCGCCGACGGCCCCGCTCATCGACAGGCCCTGGCCGTCGACACTCACGACGATCGTCTCGTTGGTCTGGAGGTCCCTCCGGTACGCCAACTGGCGAGACGCCGGGGTGTTGGCGACATGATCCCCGGCGCTGATGAACGCGACGTATCGGCCGTTGGCGGAGATGGCGGGTTTCCGCGGCCAGGCCAGCGTCGAAAATCCTCCTGATGCCTTCGGTGAGGCGAGGATCACTGTATCCGTCGCTCGATCGAACACGAACACGTCCGGAAACAGGCTTGCGTCGCCGGGCAAGAGGTTCGTGGCCCGGGACGTGAACGCGATCCGCATGCCGTCGGCCGATGAGACGGCTTCGCCACTCGGGCCGTTGGGTAGCAGTCCTGCCGGCACCGCGCGGGAGAGGGCGCCGTCGACGGAGACGAAGACGTCGCGCGCATCGTTCGTATCGCCCGGCACGAGCGTGTCGAGCGGGCTGTCGAACACGATGACACGACCGTCGGCACTCGCGGCGACGCTGCTGCCGGCGACCCAGGTCCCTCCGAGCGCCTGCTCGCCGTTGCCGGCGACGCTGACGCGAACGGTCTGACCCGGTGCGGGCGATACGCACAGAAGGACACTGACAAGTACACCGACACCGCCGGTCAACGAGCGAGTCATCACGCATCCTTCGGATGGTGGCGGCCGCGGGGACCCGCCACGGGTTGCACGGTCGGCACCTGAAATGGAAGAGCTTTGGCGCCGAGTCATGCTGGCGCGGCTGGCTGGGAAGTGTCAACCGTATGCGGAGGGTAGAGGTGGAAACGAAAGGGGCGCCCCTGATTGGAGGCGCCCCGTCGTGCGCGCGTCAGTCTGTAGGCCTGCCCTTACGAACCCGCCCGCTCGATCGTGACGTACATCGCCTGCTGCTGACGGTGCACGAGCAGCAGCGCCGGGCGCTCGCCCTTGCGCAGGAGATCGCGCAGGGATTCGACGCTCGTCACCGGTGCGCCATCGACTTCCTCGATGACGTCGCCCTCGCGGAGGCCGGCTTCCGCCGCCCGCCCGTCGGGCGCCACCGAGGCGACGAGCACGCCGCGGCCCGTCGGGATGTCGAGCGTGCGCGCCTGCTCGGGCGTCAGCGGCTGCACGCCCATCCCGAACCCGGTCGGATCGGGCTGCGCCTCACCACGCGCCGGGGCGCCTCGCTCGCCCGCCTGCTTCAGTTCGGCCACCGTCACCGTCACCTCGCGCGCCTTGCCGTCGCGCACGAGCGTCAGCGGCACCTGCGTGCCGGGCTGCACCTGCGCCACCTTGTTGCGCAGCTCGTTGCCGTCCTTCACCTCGTCCCCGCCGATCGCCGTGATGACGTCGCCGCGCTCGAGGCCGGCGCTCGCCGCGGGGCTCCCCTCCTGCACATCGTTCACGAGGGCACCCTTGACGGTGTCGAGGCCCAGGCTCTGCGCGATGTCCGAGGTCACCGGCTGGATGGTCACGCCGAGCATGCCGCGGCGCACCTCGCCGCTCTCGATCAGCTGCGTCATGACGTTGCGCGCCATGTTGGCCGGGATCGAGAAGCCGATGCCGATGTTGCCGCCCGACGGCGAGAGGATCTGCGAGTTGATGCCGATGAGCTCGCCGCCCGTGTTCACGAGCGCTCCGCCCGAGTTGCCCTGGTTGATGGGCGCGTCGGTCTGGATGAAGTCCTCGAAGCTCGTGCCGCCAGTTGCGCGGCCCTTCGCGCTGACGATGCCCATCGTCACGGTCTGGCCCACCCCGAGCGGGTTGCCGACCGCGAGCACCACGTCACCGACCGCGACCTCGTCCGAGTTGCCGAGCGCCAGCGTCTGCAGGTTCTTCGCCTCGGCGATCTTGAGCACCGCCAGATCGCTCGGCGCGTCGGAGCCGACGACCTCGGCCTCGAAGCTGCGGCCATCGGTGAGCTCGACCGAGACCTTGTCGGCCCCGTCCACGACGTGATGGTTGGTCAGGATGTACCCGTCCGCACGCACGATCACGCCGGAGCCGAGGCCGCCCTGGCGAGGCTGCGGCTGGCGCGGCATGGGCCCGCGCTCGCCGAAGAACTCGCGCAGCAGTGGATGATCCGGCAGTTGCTGGCTCACCTGTCGCACCCGGCGCTCCGAGCGCACCGTCACGACGGCCGGCGTCACGGCTTCGACGATGTTGGCGTAGCTGTGCGTGGCCGGCCCGAGCGTGCGCGTCACGCTGTCGGCGCTGCGCGCGACGACATCCGCCGTGGAACCGGTGGCCTGCGCATCCGGCGCGGCGCTGTAACCGAGGAGGGCGCCGGTCAGCAGCACGGCGCCTGCCGCCGCACCCTTCCGGCCGAGTCTGCTGTGTTCACGTGTCATGTGCGTCTCCCAGTCTGTTGAGTGCGGGCTTTCGAACCTCGATCTCGGGCACGCCTGCTGCCCGCCGTCGCGCCCGTCACGTTCGTGCCCCTGTCGGTGCCCCGACTCCAAGCCAGGTCCAGAATCCCGAATCCCGAATCCCGAGTCCCGAATCCCGAGCCCCGAGCCCCGAGCCTTCCCTGTTGCACATGACCACTCTAGGGACCCTGCATTACCCGTCCCTGACAGGCCGATTACATCTGTGAAAGGTTTGCTGGCTGGACGGGCAGGCGGACGTCGAAGACGCTGCCGGTGCCTGGAGCGGAGTCAACGGAGACACGGCCGCCGTGCGCCTCGACGATGGCCCTGACGAGGCTGAGGCCGAGCCCGAGCCCTCGCGTGGTGCGACTGCGGTCGCCTCGATACAGGCGCTCCCAGATGTGAGGCAGTTCGTCGGCGTGGATGCCCGACCCGGTATCGCGTACGCGGACGATCGCCTCGGGCCCCTCCTGCCACGTGCTGATCTCCACACGGCCGCCGTCGGGCGTGTACTTGAGGGCGTTGTCGAGCAGGTTGGCGAGCACCTGTCGCATGCGCGTGCGATCGACCGGCACGACCGGGCCGCCCTCGACCTGGGTATCGACGGTGGTGCCCCGCTCCTCTGCGGCATCCTCGTAGAGGTCCACGGTCTGCCGCACGAGTTCCGCAAGCGCCACCGGCTCCCGCCGTAACGCCATCGTCCCGGTCTCGGCTTCCGAGATGTCCATCAACGTGCCGAGCATTGCCGTCAGCCGATCGGCTTCCTCGAGGCAATCGCCGAGCGCGTCGCGCATGCGCTGCGGATCCTCGCTCGCGATGGCGTCTTCGGCGATGCCCCGCAGGCGCGTGAGCGGCGTGCGCAGGTCGTGCGCCACGTTGTCGAGCGCGCCGCGCATGCCGGCGACCACGGCGTCGATGCGATCGAGCATCGCGTTGACCAGGCTCGCCAGCTCGCCGAGCGCGTCGTCGGCATTCGATGCGGGCACCCGCGCATCCGTGCGACCGGTGCGGACGATGCCACGAACCGTGTCGGCCAGGGCTCGCACTGGCTGCAACCCTGACCACGTCACGATCGCGCCACCGGCCAGGGCAATCACCAGCACCAGGGCGACGTCGACCAGCAGCACGCGCCGGAAGCGTTGCAGCAGCTCCCGGCGACGTTCCGTGCTCTTGCCGACCTGCAGCAGCGTGCCGTCGAACAACCGCACCGAGGCGACTTCGAGCACGTCACCATCGCTGCCCATCCTCAGCGTCGCCCAGGCCTGTTCGCCGCTGAGCCGCGGTGCACCGAGCTGCGAGAGGTCGAACTGCCGCCACCGCTCGGGCATGCTGAAGAACACGACCTGGCCGCCCGGGCCGAGCGTCCGCACGAGGATCGGTCCCGGTGAGGCGGCGAGATCGCCCTCGCGGATCTCGCGCGCCAGCGTCGGGACACCCCCGCGCGCATAGGCCCGCGCGTACTGCACGAGCGCCGTCTCGATGGTGTCGCGGTCGTACCGGCGCAACGACGCCGCCAGCAGCACATAGGTCAGCGCGACGATCGCGGCGGCGCTGGCGACGAAGATGACGGCGTACCACATGGCGAGGCGCCAGCCGAGCGCGTCGCGCAGGACGTCACGCCACCTTGAGGACATAGCCCACTCCGCGCACCGTGTGCAGCAGCTTCGCGTCGAAACCCTTGTCGATCTTCTCCCGCAGGCGGAACACGAGGACGTCGACGACGTTGGTGCCCGGGTCGAAGGAGTAGTCCCAGACGTGCGACAGGATCATCGTCTTGGACACGACGCGGCCGGCGTTGCGCATCAGGTACTCGAGGAGGGTGAACTCGCGCGGCCGCAGTTCGATGGGCCGGCCGGCGCGGGTCGCCGTATGCGTCACGAGGTCGAGGGTCAGGTCACCGACCGTCAGGAGCGTGGCCACCGGTGCCTGTGACGCGCGCCGGATCAGCGCCTCCGCGCGTGCGAGCAGCTCCGGGAACGCGAACGGCTTGGTGAGGTAGTCGTCGCCGCCGGCCCTGAGCCCGGCGACCCGGTCATCGACCGTGTGCTTCGCGCTGAGGATCAGCACGGGCGTGTGCACGCCCGTGTCGCGCATCCGCTGGATGAGGCTGAGCCCGTCGAGCTCCGGCAGCATCAGGTCCACGATCGCGACGTCGTGAGTGGCCGTGGTCGCGAGATGGAGGCCGGTCTCGCCGTCGTCGGCCTGATCGACGACGAACCCCGCCTCACGGAGACCATTGGCCACGAATTCCGCGATCCGCTCATCGTCTTCCACGATCAACGCCCGCATCCCACGAGCCTACAGGACAGGAGGGCAGGTCGAAGCGCCGGATGGAAGAACCGACCGCCGGCCAGGGCCCGGCGGCTACGTACGACGGCCGAACGA
>JAEYZV010000293.1 GCA_023427865.1 Acidobacteriota bacterium | reverse complement strand
GCCGGAAGGCGTGCACGAGCGTTTCCTGCACGAGATCCTCCGTCTCGAGCAGGTCGCGCGCGTACTGCGGCAGCCGCCCGCGCGCCCAGCGGCGGAGCGGCGGCAGGTAGCGGCTGAACAGCAGGTTCACGGCGTCCGAGTCGCCCTGCTGCGCGCGCGTCAGCAACTCGACCGTTGCGTCGAGGGCCGGGTCGTTGTCGAAAGCCTCGTCGGAGGGAGGGGTGTCGGGCGCGTCAGTCATGGTGCGTAGGGAGGGTGGCGCCAGCAGCCAGGGCCTGAA
This sequence comes from Acidobacteriota bacterium, assembly GCA_023427865.1. Classification (GTDB taxonomy): domain Bacteria; phylum Acidobacteriota; class Vicinamibacteria; order Vicinamibacterales; family Vicinamibacteraceae; genus Luteitalea. The sequence goes on along the minus strand of JAEYZV010000293.1, from coordinate 12,857 downwards.
TGCCCTCACGATCTAGTCGGTAGGTCTGCCATCCGTCAAGCGGAAACGCCCCGAGCTGCTCGTAGAACCGGATCGCGGGTGCGTTCCACGACAGCACGGCCCACTCCAGCCGCCCGCACCCCCGGCGTTCGGCGATCGCCGCGAGCGACGCGAACAGGGCCCGGCCGACACCGGAACCGCGGGCGTCGGCCACGACGAAGATGTCCTCCAGGTGGATGCCGGGCCGCGCCAGAAACGTCGAGTACGTCTGGAAGAACAGCGCGAAACCGACATCGCGACCAGCGCGCGACGCGATGATCACTTCGGCGGCCGGTGTCGGTCCGAACAGCGTCCCGGCAATCGCCTCCTCGGTGGCCTCCACCTGGTGCCGCAGTTGCTCGTAGTCGGCCAACTGTTCGATGAACGACAGAATGACCGGCACGTCGCCGCGTGCGGCGGCGCGAACCTCCAGGTCGGCTGGTTGAGGGATGACGTCGGACACGGAGGATCGGGCGCTCGGAGGCTCGGGGTCGTAGCCGGGGCATCGCCACCGGGGCAACGCCGGGTATTTCGGATAACTGGCGTCGGTGCGCGAGCGCCGGCAGAGGATGAAGACGGCACCGCGTGCGGAGCGCACCAGGTGCGCCTGCCGGCAGGTGCCGCATTCGCCGGGCGCCACCATACTACAATTCACCCATGATGGCGGCGACACCGGGGGCGATCGTCCAATGAGTTCCTCCTGCGCGACGACGCGCGGGATTCGCGTCAGCGTCGATGCACGCTTCTCCCCCGAGCACTCCTCCCCCGCCCGCCATCACTGGTTCTTCCTGTACACGATCACCATCGAGAACACGAGCGATCTCACCGTGCAGTTGCTCACACGGCACTGGACCATCGAGGACGGCGAAGGGCGCGTCGAGGAGGTCCGCGGCCCAGGCGTGGTGGGCGAGCAGCCGGTGCTGATGCCCGGCGAGTCGTTCGAATACACCTCCGGCTGCCCTCTGACCACCCCCTTCGGGTCCATGGTCGGCACCTACCAGATGATCACGCCGACCGGCGAGGCGTTCGACGTGGAGATCGCGAAGTTCGATCTGCGCGGCCCGTACACCGTTCATTGAGAGGTCCGCCGGGCGAACCGGTCACCCTCCCGCCAGCGGCTGGACGGCGATCGCATACTCCTCCACCACTCGCCCGCCGATGAGGTGCTCCTGGATGATGCGTTCGAGCACCGGTGGGTCGCAGGCGGCGTACCACACGCCTTCGGGGTAGACCACGGCCACGGGTCCACCCGCGCAGATGCGCAGGCAGTTGGCCTTGGTGCGCGCCACGCCGCCCTCGTCGGCGAGCCCGAGCTGCACGAGGCGCGCCTTCAGGTAATCCCAGGCGACGATCGAGCGCTCCCGATCGCAGCACTTCGGCTTGGCCTGATCGCAACACAGGAAGATGTGGCGGCGCGTCGCGGGAACGCCGATCGCCTCCGCCTTGCGGCGCTGCGCCTCGAGGACGTCGGGCGGAAGCGGTGTCGGGGCGTCCATCAGTGCAGGATGGCGCCGGTCACGCGCACCCAGTAGATCTTCTCGGTCGGCGTGCCCTGTGCGGGCTGGCCGGCGCTCTCGGTCGACCGGGAGTGCGCCGCGTGCGTCTCGCGCACCGGCGATGTCGCGATCTCCTCGAAGACGCCCTGCGCCGACACCTTCCGGCCCGGTGCGTCCTTCGGGAACACGATCACGCCGTCCTTCGCCTTGAAGCGGACGCCACGACCCAGGGCGGGATCGGCGATCTCGATCCAGCAGCCCATGGCCTGGCAGACCTTGCTGACGACGCCATCGACGCGCACGGTCTTGCCGACGTGCGACGCGGGTGCCTCGAGGAGCGTGGCCACCGGCACCGCCGTCTTCAGCGTCACGCCATCGCCATACGCCTTCCCCTCCTCCGCGGCGATCAGCCCCGACCCCGAGAGCATCACCCCGACCAACGCCGCCGTCCCTGCCACGAGTCGCATGGCGAGATTCTAGGGCAAGGACGGAGGACGGAGGACGAAGGAGGAACGAAGGAAGGAAGGACGGAGGACGGAGGACGGAGGAGGAAGGAAGGACGGAGGAGGAAGAGGATGGCGGAGCGAGGGACCGACAACGACGAGCGAGGATTCCGGCGAGTGGCGAATGACGCGTCGGCGGCGCGTAGTGTCGGTGCGACGACAGGTGGCGCAGTGCGCGCGGCGGGGCGCGCGACGGGATTGAAGGCGATTCGGGAGGAATCGGCATTCCTCGCCGCAGCGTGAGCGACGGCGACGGGACGACGATGTCGTGGCACCCCGCTTGCTCATTCAGGTGCCCGGACACGGGAGCCGGCGCTCCCAGGAGGCGCAGCAACATCATGAGCACAGTGCAGGCCACGTCGGCCACCGCAGTCCAGGACCTGGCCAGGAACCTGATCAAGTCCTTCGATGCCAACAACGACGGGCAACTCGGACAGGACGAGTTCGGCTCGTTCCTGTCGCAGCTGATGAGCGGCATCCAGACCGCCGGCGGCACCCTTGCCGCGTCGACGGCGACGCCATCGGCGGGCCCGCAGGTGCTGACCCGCGGCGTGCAGAACCGTCAACTCTTCGAGGGGTTCAACTTCGATCGTGAACAGCTGGTCGAGAAATCGGCCAAGGACGCCTTCGCGAGCCTCGCCGGCGCCACGGGCGCGGTGCCGGCCACCAAGGCCGAAGCCGAAAGCTGGTTCAACCAGCACATCAAGGCCGGCATGGAAGGCCTCGGCCACAAGGTGGACTGGGTCAAGGGCGACAAGTTCCAGTTCACCAACTGGCAGGGCAGCTGGGTGGTGGACTTCGTGCGCGGCGCCGACGGTCCGAACCCGGCGTTCACCTGGCTGGCCGATCCTGCCGGCGCGCAGTTCACGTAAGAACGTCAGAACGTCAGAAGGCGGAAGCCTTCTGACTTTTCCGACCGAAGCCGTCCATGATCGCGTGCGGCATCTGCAGAAGTGTGACGACATGCGTGGCGCCGCCGATCGCGATCGCCTCGCGGGGCATGCCGAACACCACGCACGACCGCTCGTCCTGCGCCATCGTCTCGGCGCCGGCCTTCCTGAGCGCGAGCAGGCCCTCGGCGCCATCGGCCCCCATGCCCGTCAGCACGACGCCGACGATGGGCACGCCCTGCAACCGCGCGGCGGAATGGAACAGCACGTCCACTGCCGGGCGCTGATAGTGCACCGGCGGTCCCTCACGCAGCACCGTCTTCAGCCTCACGCCGACGCGCTCGACCACCATATGCCGATCGCCCGGCGCGATGTACGCGGTTCCGGGCTGCAGGATCTCGCCGCCCTCCGCTTCGCAGACCCGCATCGGGCAGGTCGAGTCCAGACGCGCGGCAAACGCCCGCGTGAACCCCGCGGGCATGTGCTGCACGATGAGCACCGGCGGCACGTTGCCCGGGAGCCGCGTCAACACGGTCTCGATCGCCTGCGTGCCTCCGGTGGACGCGCCGATGACCACGAGGCCGGGCAGCGGGCCCGATGGCGTGGCACGCACCGCAGACGGGGACAGCGCCGCCGCGCGCGGCGCGGCTTCGCCGTCGTGCAGGTGGGCGCCCCACCGGATGGCCGGCCCCTGCCGCAATGCCCGCAACCGTCGCACGAGCTGTGTCGTGACCTCGCCGACCGACGAGGGGCCGCCCGGCTTGGCGATGACGTCGATGGCGCCAAGACGCAGGGCCTCCACGCTCGCGACCGATCCGGACTGCGTGATCGAGCTCACGACGACCACCGGCATCGGATGGTGTGCCATCAGCCTGGCGAGGAAGCTGAGGCCGTCCATCCGCGGCATCTCGATGTCGAGTGTCAGCACGTCGGGGCGGTGCTGGAAGATCAGCTCGCGCGCCACGTACGGATCGGCGGCGCCTCCCACGACGTGGATGTCCGGCTCGCGCGACAGCGCGTCGCCGAGCAGCTTCCGCACGACGGCGGAATCGTCCACGACGAGCACCTTCAGCGGGCGGTCCATCACCAGAGCGGACCCTCGAGCGCCAGCGTGATCAGCACGGGCCGATCGTTGACCATCGCCGCGGCGGCGGGCACGCCCGCGGGCGCCGGGGCTGCCGCGTCCGGCTCGTCCAGGCTGAAGCAGTGCGCGCCGTGCACCTGCGTGAGCCAGCTGCCGCACGCCATGTTCGCGAACTCCCCGATCAGGTCCCGCAGGGGTTCCTCCTCGACGGCCTCGTCGGGCGGCAGGCCGAGGAACGCGGCGTAGAGGTCGCGCGCCAACGGGTCGGGCAGGCTGAACGTCATGCGGCCATGGAAGTCGCCGTGGAAGCCGACCGAGGCGTGCCGCCATCCGTGGGTGTCGACGTCTGGCACGGGGATCGGCTCGGCCCAGGCGAAGAAGCTGCGTTCGGCCACGCGCACGAGCGCGTCGGTGAGCGTCGTCGGATCAGTGGGCGTCATCGGCGTCCGGTTGCAGGCGTGCGAGCACGTCCAGCATGTCCTCTGGGGCGAAGGGCTTGTCGATGTAGGCGAGCACGTCGAGATCGCGCACTTCCTCCCGACGCGCCTCCGATCCATCGGTCGAGATGATCACGCGCCGGAGGCGGCTCCAGCCACGACGGTCGATCTCGCGCAGCAGCTGCGGACCGGTCATCACCGGCATGTTGATGTCGGTGAACACCGCGTCGACGGCGCGCGTCTCGAGCACGGCCAGCGCCTCGCGCCCGTTGGCGGCTTCACTGACCTGGGCGTGGGGCGCCGCCAGGGCGAGGGCGCGCCGGATCATCAAACGCATCATCGCCGAGTCGTCCACGATGAGGATCGACAGTGGCGCCGCCTCGGCACCGGTCATCGCTTCGTTCACGTCCGCTCTCCTACAGTTCACGTCCCGACTCCCCTGCGGCGGACACCACGACGCGACCATCGCCAAGCGACAGGGACACCGTCCGCGCGCGGTTGCCGCCCACGTCCTCCTTGCGGATCAGCACGCCGTTGCGCCAGAGCAAGTTCCGCGCCGCGAGCGTGTTCCGCCGCCCGACGTTGAGCAGACCCTCCTGCGCTTCCCTGCTGATCTCGGCGCCCCCGACAAGTGACACGACCGCACGGCTCTTGAGCAGTCCGCGGGCGTAGGCCGTCTGGAACAGGAGCGGGATGCCGGTGTCGGCGAACGCGGCGGGCTGCCGCGCGGCACGAGCGGGGTTGATCCGCGACTCGGGCAGCAGGAAATGCAGCATGCCGCCGATGCGGGTCTCCGGATCCCAGATGCACACCGCGATGCAGCTCCCGAGTGCATGCGTGACGATGGTGCCGTCGCAGTCGCCCACCGCGAGTTCGCCGATCCCGACCACGAGACGTGCCGAGGCCTGCTGCAGGAGCGGAGCCCTCATGCGGCCGTCCGCTGATAGATGGCCGGAGCCACCCATCGCAGGCCGTGCGTGATGCCGTTCAGGCTCTCCGCATGCGAGATGAACAGGTAGCCGCCAGGAGCGATGTGACGCTCGAGCGTCGACACCACCCGCTGCTGCACCAGCCTGTCGAAGTAGATCATGACGTTGCGGCAGAACACCACGTCGAACGATTCGCCGAGCGACGTGATCTCCAGCAGGTTCAGTCTCCGGAACTCCACGAGCCGGCGTACGGCGGGTGCCACGCGGGCGAGCCCCTCCTGTGCGCCCATGCCCCGCTCGAAGTGCGCGCGCAGTACCTCGCGGGGTACGCCGGCGAGATGCTCGAGGCGGTACACGCCGGCCCCGGCCGTGCGCAGGGCCTTGGTGGACAGGTCCGACGCGAGGATGCGTGCCTGCGCCACCAGCGGTTCGGCGAGCTGGTCGCGCAGGGTCATCGCGATCGTGAAGGGCTCGTCACCGGTCGAGCACGCCGCACTCCACACCGACGGCGCGCGCCCGCGCGCGGCCAGCGGCGGCAGCACGCGGCTGCGCAGGAACTCGAAGTGCTGCGGCTCGCGGAAGAAGCTCGTGTGGTTCGTCGCGATCGCATCGAGCAATTCCGTCAGTTCCTGGCCGCTCGGGTCGCCTGCGACGTGGTCCAGATAGGCACCGAACGACCGGAAGCCACCGTGGCGCAGCCGCTTCTGCAGGCGGGCCGAGACCAGCGCGTGCTTGGCCGGCGACAGCGTGATGCCGCTCTTCTGGTACACGAGCTGCGCGATCGCCCGCAGTTCGCGATCGTGCAGAGGTGGCGTCGGTGGCGGGGCGTTCAACACACGTGCCTCGCTAGAAGGAACCGTACGTGCCGGTCGACCGGTGCTCCTCGGCCTGCGGTGCACGAGGCACGACGACCATGGCTGGCGCGGGGACGGGTGCAGGCCGGTGCACGGGACGCGCCGGCGCGGACCGCACGGACTGTACCCGCGGCCGACCGTCGGCCACGGCCCCACCCACCCGCGCCTGCAGGCGCGACACCACGTCGGCCGCCGAGGCCGCCTGCGATTGCAGTTCCTCGGCCGACGCGGCGCTCTCCTCGGCGGTGGCCGCGGTGGTCTGCGTCACCTTCTCCATCTGCGCCACCGCCTGCGAGACCTGGTCGATGCCCTGCGATTGCTGCTCGCTCGCCAGGCTCACTTCCTCCACGAGCCCACGCACCTGCAGCACGCTGGCGGTGATTTCGCTGACCGACGTCGCCACCACCTGTACGCGCTCGGTCCCGTCCTGCGACTTGGCGATCGCGTCCTCGATGAGCACGGCGGTGTCGCGCGCCGCCTGCGACGACCGCTGCGCCAGGTTGCGCACTTCGCCGGCGACGACGGCAAAGCCCATCCCCGCGTCGCCGGCCCGCGCCGCCTCGACCGCGGCGTTGAGCGCAAGGATGTTCGTCTGGAAGGCGATCTCGTCGATCGTCTTGATGATCTTCGCGACCTTGTCGCTCGACTCGCGAATCGCCGACATCGAGGTGACCATCGCGTCGAGTGCCTCGGTGGATGCGTGGACCCGCGCGTCGACCTGCGACATCAGCCCTGCGGCCGCGCGCGAGTTCTCCGCGTTCTTGCGGGTCATCGACGCCATCTCCTCCATCGACGCGGAGGTCTCCTCGAGTGATGCCGCCTGCTCGGTGGCGCCCTGCGAGAGCGCCTGGGCGGAACTCGACACGTGCTCGGACGAGGCGAGCAGCCTCTCGTTGCCGTCCACCAGCGCGCGCACCGCCTGGCCGAGCACGCGGTTGAGCGCGCGCACCATCACCACCGACACACCAGCCGCACACAGCACGAGCAGCGCGATGATGCCCAGGTACACGCGGCCGCGGGTCTCCAGGCGCTCCACGTCGGCTCGCGTGCGCTCGTCGAGGAGGCGAGCGAACTCGTCGATCGGGCGCATGATGATCGCCTTGTCGTCGTGGTACTTCCCGTCGAACATGACGCGCCGCGCGAGCTCGAAGTCCGGCTCACCCGTCCGCGTGAACTGCCCTGCCCCATCGTCGAACCGGCCCTTGACGGCATTCATGGCGACCGTCTCGGTCCTCACGAGCGAGTTCGAGCTGGCCTCCGACTCGCGCAGCTTCGCGAACTCCTGCTCGGAGAACCCGAGGTCCTTCATCAGGGTCTGGAGCGCCACTTTGCGGCCATCCGGGCGAGGCTTCTCGCCGTTACGCACGGCGAGCACGTGCCAGTACTGCTGCTCGTAGCGCGCATCGCCGGTGACCACGTACGTGCGGGCGAGATTGGTGAGATCGTCCGAGCTCTGGCGCAGTTCGTCCGCGAGCAGGTACGACTCGAAGCGCACTTCCTGGCTGCGCTTGAGGGCCAATTGGTTCCAGATCATGAGGCCAGTCATGACCATCAACCCGACAATGGCGATCGAGCCGACGGTGTAGACCGTGACGAACATCTTGCGTATGGACATGGACTTGCTGTGTAGATGAAGAACGGGGGCAGCGCCTCAGAAGAGGAGCTGAAATTGCGCACGTGCTCGGTGGTCGCCTGACGGGCGACCCACGCCGGGCTCACGCCGGATGTAGCTGTAATCGGCCTGGACTTTCACATGATGACCGTGCAGGTAGCGGTTGACGCCGCCCGAGTACTCGAGGACATCATCGCCTGCGAGATCGGTCGCCTCCTCACCGATACGCACGGTCGAGACGCGGCCAGCGAGTTCCCACGTCTGCGGCACCACGAAGAGTCCCGCCTGGACGTACCCACCCCGGTCGTCACGCGTGGGCAGCGCGTCGGCCTGCGGCTGGGTGCGGCGAAGGTGGAATGCGCCCTGGGCGCTGAGCCGCTGCCAGCGCCAGCCGGCGTCGAGCGTCACCCCCGTCGTGTCGTCGCCGGCGCGGGCGTGCTGCACCACGGAGGACGATGCCACCGGGTTGTAGGCTGCCGCCGCACCAACCGAGAGCTGCGGGGCTGCATCGCCGGCGGGTGCGCTCTCGAGATATCCATAGCTTCGCAGCAGGTCGACCTCCACGCGGCCGACGAGCGCGAGCGCCTCGCCGCGGTTCTGCTGCCCCGACGCGTCGAGCGCTCGGACGCTGTTGGCCACCGCCAGGTCGTAGCTCACGCGACGCGCCTTGCCGCCGACGTGCACACCGACCGACCGCGGCAGGTTGAACGCGTAGTCGGTGGCCGACAAGTCGGCGAACAGCAGCATGCCGGGATGGGTGTAGAACTGCCGCGAGTACGGCAGCAGGATGCGGCCGGCGCGCACCATGAAGCGGGGCGACGCGGTGTACTGCACCCAGCCGTCGAGCAGCGAGACGCCGTTGGAGTTGCCGAACGTCGTGGTCTCGACCTGGAACAGGTACGACACCTGCGGCCCGAATGCCGAGCCCGACACGGCGACGCGGCCGAGCGCGAGGTCGAAGGTGTCGTGGCGATCGCCGCTCTCGGGCGTGACGGCCGTGAAGCGGGCTTGCACGAACCCGTTCAGCTTCACCGAGAACCTGTCGGTTGCCGGTGTGAGCAGGAAACCGTCGTCGTACGTGCCGGATACCGCAGCGGACGCGGCACGAGGTTCGGCCGCGGCGGCTTCGTCGCGATCCTGCGCGTGCACGCCGGCGGTGCCAGCACACACCGCGAGGATCAGGACGCCCGCGGCGCGCCGCCACCACACTCGTCCGTGGTGTAGACGCCGCGCCACCATCACGCCGCGCTCTCGAGAATCGCCTCTGCGTCGTCGGAGAACAGCACGTCGAGGTCCAGGAGGATCTTGACCGTGCCCTTCACCTTCGCCATGCCCTTCATGAAGGACGTCGACACGCGCGTGCCGAATTGCGGCGGCTCCTGGATCTCCTCGGTCGAGATGTTGAGCACATCCGACACGGCATCGACGATGACGCCGGTCATCACCCGATCGCCGCCGACGAGCACCTCCACGACGATGATCGAACTGCGGTCGGAGCTCTCCTGCGCCGGCAGGCCGAACTTCAGGCGCAGATCGACGACCGGGATCACCTTGCCCCGAAGGTTGATCACGCCCTTGATGGCGGCGGGCACCTGCGGCACGGCCGTGATGTCCATCATCTTGATGATCTCGCGCACCTTCAGCACCGGCAGTCCGTACTCCTCGCGCCCGAGTGCGAAGGTCAGGTACTTGCCGGCGAGCGACTGCAGTCCGGAGGCGGCACTGGCATGTACGTCGACTTGGCTCATCGTTGTCTTTCGTCTTCCCGCGGCCTCATGCGGCCGCCGATGTCCCCAGGTTCAACTCCAGCAGGCCGTGCGCATCGAGGATGAGACCCACGCGACCATCGCCGAGAATGGCGCCGCCGGCAACGCCGGGGATTTCGCCGAGTGCGGCGCCGAGTGACTTGATCACGACTTCCTGCTTGCCGAGCAGTTGATCCACCTGCAGGGCCACGCGCCTGCCGTCGTCCTCGATGACCACGACCGTGGCGGCAGCGGCGTCGGGCTCGGCGCCCGTGATGGAGAACAGATCGGCAAGTCGGACGAGCGGGAGCAGCGTGTCGCGCACGCGTACCATGCGCGGCCGGCCCTGCACGTCGTGAACGTGGTCGGGCGTGGGGCGCAGCGATTCGCAGACCGCGAAGGTCGGCAACACGAACCGGTGCGTGCCGACGCGCAGCAGCAGGCCGTCGACGATGGCGAGCGTGAGCGGCAGGCGGATCGTGAACGTGGTGCCGGTGCCCGGCGTGCTGTCGATGTCGATGCGGCCGCGGAGCGCCTCGATGTTGCGGCGCACCACGTCCATGCCGACGCCGCGGCCGGAGATCTCGGTGACCTTCTCGGCCGTCGAGAAACCCGGCTTGAAGATCAGTGCGTGGATTTCGGGCGGCGTCAGCGCGGCGTCGCGGTGGACGAGGCCCTGCGCCACGGCCTTGGCGAGAATGCGCTCGGTGTTCAGCCCGCCGCCGTCGTCGGTGATTTCGATGATGACGTGACCGCCCTGGTGGAAGGCGCTCAGCGACAGACGGCCGGTCGGCCGCTTTCCGCTCGCGGCACGCACCTCCGGCGCCTCGATGCCGTGATCCACGCTGTTGCGGATCATGTGCATCAGGGGGTCGTTGATGTCCTCGACGACGCGGCGATCGAGCTCGGTCTCCTCGCCGCTGAGCACGAGGTCCACGAGCTTGCCGGACTTCTTACTGAGGTCGCGGACCAGCCGCGCCATCTTCTGGAACGTCTGCCGGATCGGCACCAGGCGCATGGACATCGCCGTACGCTGCAGGTCGCTGGTGATGCGGCGCAGCTGCGCGAGATTGCGCCCCAGTCGATCGTCGAGGAGGCCCTGGAGTGCCGGGTCCTCGTTGATGATCGACTGCACGATCACGAGCTCGCCGACCATGTCCACGAGGTTGTCGAGCTTCCGCGTGTCGACCTTGACCGCAAGCTGCCCCGGCCGGTCATCGGCCCGCGTGCGCGGCATCGCGCCGCGGTCGCCTGCGGCGTCGTCGGTACGGCGCTCGGCCGCCGACGGTCGCACGTCACCGCTGGCACGCTCGACCGCGATCGTCATTTCGTCGGCGCCGGCTGGCGCCACCGACGACGCAGGTTCGCCATCGGCGATGAGCCGCTCGAGGTCCGCGATCATCGCGTCGCGCTCGGCGCGGCGCGACCGCAGGGACGCGCCGGCGAGCCGATCGCCGAGATCGCGCAGCATCGCCGACAACAGGTCGACCGACTGCAGCACGAGCTCGATGCCAGTCGGGCCGAGCTGGTGTTTGCCCGCTCGCGCCAGGTCGAGCAGGTTCTCGACGACGTGAGCCAGTTCCTGCACCGAGGTGACGCCGAGCGCCCCGGCATTGCCCTTGACCGTGTGGAAGGGCCGGAACAGCTCGTTCATCAGGTGCCGGTCACCCGGCGCGCTCTCGAGCTGCAGGGCGACCGCTTCAATCGAGCTGAGATGATCGAGCGACTCGGCGAGGAACATGCTCGCAAGTTCCGCATCAGAACGGAGCATCACGAGTTCTTCGTCGTCGTCGGCCGCGGCGGAGCCCGGATCGTGATCGGTGGAGCCTGCCGGCTGCGCGGAGGCCGCCCACAGCATCGAGAGACGATCGATGGCCGTCGACAGCGTCTGACGCTCTGAACAGGCCAGGGCCTCGGCGACGGCCTCGGCGAGGGCCGGACGGGCCGGCCACTCGCTTTGCTGAATCTGCGCCTGAAGTTCGTTCAGGAGGGACGTGATGCTGGCCGGGATGCCCTCTGACGAGGCGAGCACGGCCTCACAGGCCACGCGCGCGAGGAGATCCTCGAACCGCTGACGGGGGTCGACCATGGACGCGTACTTTCAACGAACTCAGAACCTGCCGAACGTGCCGGTGTCGCCAAAGGGGATGAACTCCTCTGCGCTCTCGGCGGCCGGCGCCGCCGCCTTCCTGGTGCCGACCGGCATCGGCGTCACGCGCGCGCTCGCGGCCACGGCGGTCGTGGACGCTCGGGGCGCTCTCGGTGCCGGAGCGGGCCGGCTCGAAGCCTCGAGGCTGCGCCCGCCGACGAGCTGCTGCAACTCGGCGACGATCGCCAGCGTGTTGCCGGCCTGACCGTGCAGCTCCTCGCTGGCCGCCGCGCTCTCTTCGGCGGTTGCCGCCGTCGACTGCGTGACTTTCTCCATCTGCGCGATGGCCTGGCTCACCTGGTCGATCCCCTGGCTCTGCTGGCGGCTCGCGACGCTGACTTCTTCGACGAGACGCTTCACCCGGCTGACGCTGTCGGTGATCTCGGCGATCGACGCGGCGACGTGCTCCACCTTGGCGCTGCCCTCCTTGGAGATCACGACCGACTCCTCGATGAGCGCCTCGGTGTCCTTGGCGGCCTGCGCCGAGCGCTGCGCCAGGCTGCGGACCTCCTCGGCGACCACCGCGAAGCCCATGCCGGCCTCGCCGGCGCGCGCGGCCTCGACGGCTGCATTCAGCGCGAGGATGTTCGTCTGGAAGGCAATCTCGTCGATGGTGCGGATGATGCGCGAGACGCGGGCGCTCGACTCGCGGATCCTGGTCATCGATTCGACCATGGCCTGCAGCGACGCGTCCGACGCCGACACCTTCACGTCCACGTCGGCCATCAACTGCGCAGCCTGCTGCGAGTTCTCGGCGTTGTTGCGCGTCATGGAGGACATCTCCTCCATCGAGGCGGACGTCTCCTCGAGCGAGGCCGCCTGCTCCGCTGCGCCGCTCGACAGCGACTGCGACGAGTGGGCCACCGACGCGGCCGCGCCGAGCACGCGCGCGGCGCCGTCGCCAAGCTTCGCCGTCAGGCCTTCGAGTGAGCGGTTCACGCCGCGGACGCTCACGAGCACCCAGGCAGCAGCCGCCAGCGCCAGGACGAACAGCACGAGCAGCAGCGTCACGGTGAAGCGATACGCCCGGCCGGCCTCCGCGCGCTCGGCGGCGATCGCCTCGCCCTGCAGGCGCACGATGTCACGGGCGGCGGCTGCCGCCCGCTCGCCGAACTGCTTGGCGCGGTCGCTGGCGTCGGC
>JAEYZV010000280.1 GCA_023427865.1 Acidobacteriota bacterium | reverse complement strand
CGCCGGCGTTGTAGCCGAACTCCACCTTGTCGTTCTCCTTGACCCGCTGCACGATGATCGAGCCTTCCTGGCCCGCGTTGGTCGCGATCCAGCGCATCGGCTCCTCGATGGCGCGCTTGATGATGCTCACGCCGACCTGCTGGTCGTGCGTGTCCAGCTTGAGGTCCTCGAGCGCCTTGCCGGCACGGATGAGGGCCACACCGCCGCCGGGCACGATGCCCTCTTCGACAGCCGCCTTGGTGGCGTGCATGGCGTCCTCGACGCGCGCCTTCTTCTCCTTCATCTCGGTCTCGGTGGCTGCACCGACCTTGATGACGGCGACACCGCCCACGAGCTTGGCGAGGCGCTCCTGCAGCTTCTCACGGTCGTAGTCCGAGGTGGTGTCCTCGACCTGCGTGCGGATCTGCTTGACGCGGCCCTCGATGGCGTTGGCCTGGCCCGAGCCCTCGACGATCGTCGTGTTGTCCTTGTCGATGACGACCTTCTTGGCCTTGCCGAGGTCCTCGAGCTTGACGTTCTCGAGCTTGATGCCGAGGTCCTCGGTCAGCGCACGGCCGCCCGTGAGGATCGCGATGTCCTCGAGCATCGCCTTGCGGCGGTCGCCGAAGCCCGGGGCCTTGACGGCCGCGGCCTGCAGCGTGCCACGCAGCTTGTTGACCACGAGGGTGGCCAGCGCCTCGCCCTCGATGTCCTCGGCGATGATCAGCAGCGGACGACCGCCGCGCGCCACCTGCTCGAGCACCGGCAGCAGGTCCTTCATCGACGAGATCTTCTTCTCGTGGATCAGGATGACCGGGTTCTCGAGGACCACTTCCATGCGGTCCGGGTCGGTCACGAAGTAGGGCGAGAGATAGCCGCGGTCGAACTGCATGCCCTCGACGACCTCGAGCGAGGTCTCCATGGACTTGGCTTCCTCGACCGTGATCACGCCGTCCTTGCCGACCTTCTCCATCGCTTCCGCGATGATCGTGCCGATCGTGGCGTCGCTGTTGGCCGAGATGGTGCCGACCTGCGCGATGGCGTTGCCGCTCACCGGCTTGGCGAACGACTTGAGCCGGTCGATGATGGCCTCGACGGCCTGATCGATGCCGCGCTTGACCTCCATCGGGTTGGCGCCGGCCACGACGTTCTTGGCGCCCTCGCGGTAGATGGCCTGCGCGAGCACGGTGGCGGTGGTGGTGCCGTCGCCGGCGATGTCGCTGGTCTTGCTCGCGACCTCACGCACCATCTGCGCGCCCATGTTCTCGAGGGGATCCTTGAGCTCGATCTCCTTGGCGACGGTCACGCCGTCCTTGGTGATCGTGGGCGAACCGAACTTCTTGTCAAGGACGACGTTGCGGCCCTTGGGACCGAGCGTCACCTTGACGGCGTCGGCCAGGTGGTTGACGCCGCGAAGAATGGCCTGGCGCGAGTCCGCGCCGTAGACGATCTGCTTTGCCATGATGCTGTGTGCCTCCCTTAACCCATCACCGCGAGGCCTTCGTCCTCACGCATGATCAGGTACTCGCGGCCGTCGACCTTGATTTCCTGGCCCGAGTACTTGCCGAAGAGGATGGTGTCGCCCGGCTGCACGTCCAGCGCGAGCACCTTGCCGTCGTCCTTGACCTTGCCCTTGCCGACGGCGATGACCTTGCCCTGCTGCGGCTTCTCCTTGGCCGAGTCCGGGATGATGATCCCGTTGACCTGCTGCTCCTGCTCCTCGATGCGCTCCACGATGAGGCGGTCGTGGAGGGGCCGGAGGTTCATGGCGTTCATGGTTTGCACTCCCACTCCTGATGTGATGTGTCGGCGGGTCGCGCTCGGCGGCCGCCAGATGCCCACAAGCGCCCACTGCGTGTTGGCAGTCGCGGTGGACGACTGCCAAGTATAGCGCGTCGGTATTGGCAGTCAAGGGGGGAGACTGCTAAGGGCCGGCCTTCGTCATCGTGCCTCGCGCCCGGCCATGGGCCTTCGGGGACGCGGAACACCGAGCACGAGTGGAACGAGCCGCACGTCACCAATCCGGACCGCTGAGGCCGGGGTGACCACGAAGGCCGATGGCCGATGGGCGACGGCCGTCCGTTCACCGTTTCAGCTTGTGCTCGGCGATCTTGCGGGTGAGGGTGTTGCGGTGGAGCCCGGTGAGGGCCGCGCAGCGCGTGATGCTGCCATCGCTGGCCTCGAGGGCGTGCGCAAGGAAGCGGCGCTCGAACTCGCGCGCCGCGTCCGCGTAGTGAATCCCCTTGTTCACCATCTCGGCGACGAGGCGGTCGAGGTCGCGATGCATGCGGCGATCAGGAAAGCGTGCGGCCGGTCAACCGGGTGAACGCGTCGAGGTACTTTTCGCGCGTGCGCGCCACGACATCCTCGGGGAGCGTCGGCACCGGCGGCTGCTTGTTCCACGCGATGCGTTCGAGGTACTCGCGCACGTATTGCTTGTCGAAGCTCGGTTGCGGTCCGCCAGGCGCGTACGCGTCGGCGGGCCAGAAGCGCGAAGAGTCGGGCGTCAGCGCTTCGTCGATCAGGATCACCTGCGTGCGGCCACCGTCGTCCACGAGCCCGAACTCGAACTTGGTGTCGGCCACGAGGATGCCGTGCGCGGCAGCGTGCGCTGCCCCCTCGGCGTACAGGGCGAGCGTCAGCGCCTTCACCTGCGCGAACACATCGTCGCCGAGGATGGCCGCCGCCTGCGCCTCGCTGATGTTCTCGTCGTGGCCCGACTCGGCCTTCGTGGCCGGCGTGAAGATCGGGGCTGGCAGTCGATCGCACTGGCGGAGTCCCGGCGGCAGGGCGTGCCCGCAGATGGTGCCGGTCGCCTGGTAGTCCTTCCAGCCCGAGCCTTCGAGGTAGCCGCGCGCGACGCACTCGACCGGCAGCGGATGCGTGCGGCGCACCAGGGTGGTGCGGCCTGCGAGATCGTCAGCGGCCGCTCGGGCAGCGGCAGGGAAGTCGGCCACGTCGGTCGACAGCAGATGGTGCGGCGTCACGTGCGCGAGGCGGCCGAACCAGAACGCCGACAACTGCGTGAGGATGCGGCCCTTGTCCGGGATGCCGGAGCCCAGCACGTGATCGAATGCCGAGATGCGGTCGGTGGCGACGATCAGCAGCCGATCGTCTCCCGCGTCGAAGACGTCGCGGACCTTGCCGCGTCGCAGCAGGCGGAGGTCGATGGCCGGAGAGGACAGCAGCGGGGCAGGCACGCGGGGCCAAAGCGTAGCATGCGGGGCCGGGGAAGAGAGGGATGCGGCCTGGGTCGCTCGCCGGTCGTGGGCGCTCGTCCTGCATGGCCCGACGGCTACGTGCTGAGAAGCGGTCGGGGAGGCTCAGGAGACATGCTGCCGTCGCCCGTGCGCGAGGGGCAGGCCGCTCCAACGCTCCCGTTCTTGTCTCGGCCAGGCTGGGACAGCCGGCCCTACCGTCCTTGCTCCCGCTACCCGCTACCCGCTACCCGCCCACCTACGTTCCCGGCGTCGCCCGCGTCCGGATGCGGAGTTCGCCGCGGTCCACGGCGACCTTCACGAGCGGGCCACCGCCGGCCACCGCGGCAGTGACCGCTTCGGTCGTCTCCGTGCGGGTCTTGTCGAAGCCGTCGGGCACGCGCAGCGTGCCGTGCTCGATGGACGCGTCGAGCTGCACGCCGCCCTCGCGCGGCAGCGTGAGTTCCACCGTGTCGTCCTCGACCTCGATCGTGGTCGGGACCGGGGCCTGCATCTCGGCGCTCACCGTCAGGCGCTCGGCCTTGATCGTGAGTGGATGTGCGACGTCGCGGAGATCGATGACGCCGCCTTCTCCGGTCACGGTCACCGGTCCACCCGTGCCGCGGATCTCCATTCGCGCATAGTCGGTCTTCAAGGTCACCGGACCGGCCGGATCGACGATGTCGATCGTGCCGCGCTCGGCATCGATGGTGACCGCGGCCGGCGCTTCGGCGCGCAGCCGCCCGTTTCGGGTGTCCAGCTTCAATGTCGCCCCCGCGCCGAACTCCGCACGCGCGTCGTTCAGTTGGCCGGTCACGGGGCCGTCGAGCGCTTCGGTCGTGAGTTCGCCGCGGTACTCGTCGAGGTGGAGCCCGCCGATACCGCGTACCTCCGCCACACCGCGGCCGGTCAGCTGCGCCTTCAGTGCGTGCGGCATCGCGATGCGCAGCTCCATGCGTGGCCGGCGACCGTCATCGTGCTGGACCCGCAGGGTGGCGTTCGTGCCCTCGTCCTCGAGCATCAGGCCCACGCCCTTCTCCTGCATGTCGAGGTCCTCGTCGTCGATGCCGGACAGGGTGGCCTCGAGGTGCACCTCCACGTCCTGCCTGTCGCTGCCTTCGATGATGATCGTGCCGCGGAACTCCTCGATCTCCACGGTCGTGACCCCGGCAGCGGGCGTGAGCGTCGCGGTGCGGGTCACCGTTCGCCGTTCGCGGGCTCCGTGGAAGTGCGCCTTGGCGAACTGGACGAGGCGCGCCAGCGAGAACCCCTGGCCGTCGGCTGGCGCCGCCGGCGCGGTGGCCTGGTAAACGCCCACGCCCAGGACGACGAAGACCACCAGCAGTAGCAGTTCGCGCTTTCCCATAGCCTCGGAAACCCAACCTATAGTACAGTCGCGCCCGAACAGCCCAACGGCGCATGACGGGCTACCTCAAACACGCACTCATCCTGCTCGTCACCGTGGCGCTCGTCGCGCTCTTCCTGAGGCAGGCCGACCTGTCGGCCGTGGCCCGGGAACTGTCGCATGCCCAACCCGCCCACGTGGTGCTGGCGCTGCTCGCCTCGGTCGGCACCTTCGCCTTCCGCACCGTTCGCTGGCAATACCTGCTGCTCCCCGCCGGTCGTGTCCCGTTCTGGCCGGCCCTGCGCGCCACCGTGATCGGGTTCGGCGCCAACGCCATGCTGCCGGGCCGGGTCGGCGAGGTGATCAGGCCGTACCTGCTCGCGCGCCAGGCCCGCCTCGACCCGACCGCGACCTTTGCCACCATCGTCCTCGAGCGCGCGCTCGACCTGATGGCGCTGCTGCTCCTCTTCGCCCTGTCGGTCGCCCTGCTCGACACCGGGTTCGCAGTCAATGACGGACAAACGCTGCGGGCGGTTCAGTTCGGCGGGATGATGGCCGGGGCCGCGGCCTGCACGGGCCTCGCCGTGGCGTTCCTCTTCGCCGGCCACGCCGAACGGGTGAGCCTCCTGACCGAGCGTCTCACCCGGCGACTGCCCCCGCGGCTGAGCCATCTCGCGGTGAAGCTGGTGGTCGGCTTCGGGCAGGGCTTCGCCGTGTTGCGATCGCCGGCGGCGCTGGCCGGCGCGGTCGCCTGGTCGATTGCCGTCTGGCTCTCCATCGCGCTGACGACCTGGGCGATGGCGCACGCTTTCGGACTCGGGCTGCCTGCCGCCGGCACGTTCACGGTGCTGATGTTCATGGCCGTCGGCGTGGCCGTGCCGACGCCGGGCGCGATCGGCGCGTTCCACGAGGCGGTGCGGCTCGCGATGGTGACGCTCTACGCCGCCGACAACGATCGGGCGGTGGCGTACGCCGTCGCGCTGCACGCCCTTTCGTTCATCCCCGTGTCACTGGTCACGCTGCTGCTCGTCGCGCGCGAGGGGCTGACCTTGCGCCGTATCGAGGACATGTCTCGCACTGCGGTGCCGCCGGGCGCGCGCCTCGTGCAGGGGAGTGACGCCGGATGAAGTGTCCCTACTGCGGCCACCTCCAGGACAAGGTGGTGGACTCGCGCGAGAGCCGCGAGGGCGAGGTGATCCGCCGGCGACGCGAGTGCCTCGAGTGCGGCCGCCGATTCACGTCGTACGAACGCGTGGACGAAATCCCCTACATGGTCGTCAAGAAGGACGGCCGGCGGGAGCGGTTCGAACGGCAGAAACTGATTACGGGCCTCTTGAAGGCGTGCGAGAAGCGCCCGGTCCGCGTCAACGCCCTCGAGGCGGTGGCCGACCGCGTGGAAGCGGCGCTTCAGGAAAAGCCCGACAAGGAGATCAGCACCACCGAGATCGGCCAGCACGTCATGCAGGAACTGCGGCAGCTCGACAAGGTCGCCTACGTGCGCTTTGCCTCCGTCTACCGCCACTTCCGCGACATCGGCGAGTTCATGACCGAGCTCGAGGACCTGATCAAGTCGAAGGATTGACGATGCGGCTGCGAGTGATGCTGTTGCTGGCCTGCGTCTTCGGGCTGGTCACGAGTGCCTGGGCCGACCCCTCGCTGCGCGTGGAGACGAGCCTGCACGACGGCGAGGTCCGCGTCAGCTTCCAGGTGACCGACGGGGTGTCGGACACGGTGCGGGCGGCGATCCAGAGCGGGCTGTCGACGACCTTCGCCTACGACGTGACGCTCGTCGCGGCGTCGCCCTGGTGGTTCGACCGCACCATCGCCTCGACCCGCGTGTCGGCCGTCGTGCGCTACGACAACCTGACCCGCCGCTACCAGATCACCTTCATCGAGGACGGCCGCGTCGAGGAAGTGCGGACCACCGATGACGAGGCCACCGCCTTCCAGTGGATGACGACGTTCCGCGCCCGCCGCCTGTCGTCGCATCGCCTCGTCAGCGACGGCGAGTACCACGTGCGCGTGAAGGCGCAGACCCGGCCGCGTCTGCTCGGCTGGTTGTGGCCCTGGAATCCGAGTGCCGTGCTCGGCAGCGTGAGCTTCCGCTTCCGCCCGTGACGTGGCCATCTTCAACCTGACCGATTCGTCGCTCACCGCCGAGGCGCTGCCTCCGCCCGAGGCGACTCCCGCGCCTGCGCCTGCACCGGCGCGCATCCCGCCCCAACGTCCCCTTCGCGACAACCCGCTCTTCGTCCTGCTGGCCATCGGCCTGCTCGTGGCGGCGCTCGTCGCCCTCGTCACGCTCGCCGATCGTTCCACCGGGCTGTCGCCGGCGCTGCTCAGCGAAGTCGTCCTCTACGCGCTGGTCGCCGTGGACCTCACGATGCTCGGTGCGCTGGGGTTCGTGCTCGCGCGCAACGTGATCAAGCTGGTCGTGGAACGGCGCCGGGCGCTGCCATTCGCGCGCTTCCGCAGCAAACTCGTGGCCGCCATGCTCGGGCTGTCGCTGGTGCCGGCCGTCCTGGTGCTGATCGTCGGCAGCGAGCTGATTCGCAACAGCGCGAGTCGCTGGTTCGCGCCGCCGATCGACGACGTGCTGAGCGCCGCGCGCGAGATCGCGAGCGACTACTACCAGGACACGCAGGTGCAGACGAGCCGTCAGGCCGTGCGCCTGGCGCGGGTGCTGGGTACGGCAGGCATCGAGCGGGGAGACGTGGCGACGATCCGCGCCCGCGTGTCACCCGAGGTCGCGTCCGGGCGGGCGACGCAGATCGAGGTCTACCGCGTCGTGGCCGGCAGCGATCCCGTGGAAGTCACGCCGCTCTTCGACGTCGCCTCGTCCACGGTGCCACGCGACGTGCCGCGGGCCTCGGCCGACCGTCTGGCGGCGCGCGTGGCCGGCGGCAGCGAGGACACCCGCCTCATCGAGCCGCTCGGGAGCGGCGGCGAGCTCGTGCGGTCGGCGTCGCTCGTACGGCGGCCGGATGACATGGACCCGGTCGGCGTGGTGATCGTGAGCGAGCACCTGTCGGGCACGCTCGCGCAGCACAGCCGTCGCATCGTCGAGGCGTACGAGGGCTACCAGCAACTGCGCGTGCTGCGCCGGCCCATCGAGGGCGTCTACCTGTCGTTCTTCCTGATGATGACGCTGTTCATCCTCGTGAGTGCGACCTGGCTGGGGCTGTACACCGCCAAGCGCATCACGCGGCCGATCGGGCTGCTCGACGCCGGCGTGCGCGCCATCGGTCAGGGCCACTTCGATCACCGCATCGAGCCGGAAACGGCCGACGAGTTCGGGCGGCTCGTGGAGGCGTTCAACACGATGGCGGCCGACCTCGAACACTCGCGCGCGGAAGTGCAGCGCAAGAGCCGCGAGGTGGAGGGACGCAGCCGCTACATCGAGACGATCCTCAAGCGCATCGCGACCGGCGTGATCTCGCTCGACGCGCGCGGCCGCATCAACACGATGAACAGCGCCGCGGCACGGCTGCTCGGTCTCGATCAGTCGGCGGTGGGGCAGTCGTTCGACGATGTGTTCTCGCGGCAGGACCTGCGGCCGCTGCTGTCCATCCCGCAGGCGGCCGCACGCACGCGCGGCGGCACCGCGGGTCACGAGATCACCCTGATGCGTGACGGACGCGACCTCCACCTCGCGGTGGCCTCCACGCCCCTGCGCGACGAGGGCAGTTCGGAAGGCACGGTCCTCGTGTTCGACGACGTGACGCCCCTCATCAGGGCGCAGCGGGTGTCGGCGTGGCGGGACGTGGCGCGTCGACTCGCGCACGAGATCAAGAACCCGCTGACGCCCATCCAGCTCAGTGCCGAACGCATCCGGCGACACTTCAGCGCGGCGCCGGCGCAGACCCGCGAACTCGTCGACGAATGCTCGACCAACATCGTCGGCGCGGTCGAATCCCTCAAGGGCCTCGTCGACGAGTTCTCGCAGTTTGCGCGCATGCCGGCGCCTCACGCCGTGCCGTCCGATCTGCACGCGCTCCTCGACGAGGCGCTCGCGCTCTATGCCGGCCTGCCGCGCCTCGCGGTCGTGAGGGAGTACGATCCCGTCATGCCCGCCATCCGGGTGGACCCCGAACAGTTCAAGCGCGTGGTGATCAA
Source organism: Acidobacteriota bacterium (assembly GCA_023427865.1). Lineage (GTDB taxonomy): Bacteria > Acidobacteriota > Vicinamibacteria > Vicinamibacterales > Vicinamibacteraceae > Luteitalea. The sequence goes on along the minus strand of JAEYZV010000280.1, from coordinate 966 downwards.
CCTCGTGGACAACGCCGTCGAAGCGATGGCGTCACGCCATGACGGACGGCCCTCGAGCGCCGCCGGCACGATCACCGTGCGGACCGCGTGGGACGAACCGCACCGGCTCGCGCGCCTCGCGGTCGTCGACGACGGGCCAGGCCTCGGTGAGGCCGATCGCACGAAGCTGTTCCTGCCGTACTACTCCACGAAAGGCCGCGACAGCGGCCTGGGCCTCGCCATCGTCCGACGCATCGTCGTCGAGCACGGCGGCACGATCGAGGCGAGCGACCAGGCGCCCCGCGGCGCGGCCTTCACCATGGAGTGGCCCGCGTAAGCCATGCGTCCGAGCATCCTCATCGTCGACGACGAAGCCGGCGTGCGGTCGGCGCTCTCCGGAGTGCTGCGCGACGAGGGCTTCGAGGTCGAGGCGGTGCCGACCGGCGAGGCGTGCCTCGAGATCGCGCCAGGCCGCCATTTCGACGTGATCCTCCTCGACGTGTGGCTGCCGGGCATCGACGGCCTGCTGACGCTCTCGCGGCTGAGCGACCGGCACGTCGACGCCGCGGTCGTGGTGATCTCCGGGCACGGCAACATCGAGTCGGCGGTGCGCGCGGTGAAGATGGGCGCGTTCGACTTCGTCGAGAAGCCGCTGTCGATCGACAAGACGCTGCACGTCGTGCGCAATGCACTGCGGCAGCGGCAGCTCGAAGCCGAGAACCGCGCGCTGCGCGAGCACGTCGACCGGCGCTTCGTGATGGTGGGCGAGAGCTACGTGATGCGCTCGCTGCGCGAGCAGATTGCGATGGCGGCGCCCACCAACGGACGCGTGCTCATCTTCGGGGAGAACGGCACCGGCAAGGAACTCGTCGCGCGCAGCATCCATGCGTTGAGCCGCCGCCGGAGCGGCCCCTTCGTGGAGGTGAACTGCGCGGCGATCCCCGAGGAGTTGATCGAGAGCGAGCTGTTCGGGCACGTGCGCGGCGC
>JAEYZV010000264.1 GCA_023427865.1 Acidobacteriota bacterium | reverse complement strand
GTCGTCCTCATCACGGGCGGCGCGCGCATGGGCGCGTCGCTCGCGCGCGCCCTGGCTGCGCGCGGCGCCGACGTCGCGCTGTCGTGGCGCACCTCCGCAGACGCGGCAGACGCAGCTGCTCGTCATGTGACCGCCGCAGGACGCCGCGGAACGGCGTTCCAGGCAGACCTGCAGCACCCGTCGGAGTGCGAGCGCCTGGTGTCCGAAGCCGTCGCCTGGGGCGGCCGCCTCGACGCCCTCGTCTGCCTTGCGTCGGTCTACGACCGCGTGGCCCTCGACGATCTCACGCCGGACCTGTGGCGACACCAGCTCGCCGTGGACCTCGACGCATCGTTTCACTGCGCCCGGGCCGCGGCACCCCACATGCGTACCGCCGGCGGCCATATCGTCCTGTGCAGCGACTGGGTCGCCGCCAGCGGCCGGCCCCGCTACACCGGCTACCTGCCCTACTACGTCGCCAAGGCGGGCGTCGTCGCCCTCACCGAGGCGCTCGCGCTGGAGCTCGCACCTGACCTGATTCAGGTGAACGCCATCGCACCCGGCCCGATCCTCCCCGCCGCCGGCTCGACCGAGGCCATGCAGCGCGCCACGATCGACGCCACGCCGCTGGGCTGCTGGGGCGGCCCCGACGTGATCACCCACACGGTGCTCGGCCTGCTCGAGCAGGACTGGGTGACCGGCCAGGTGGTCCGCGTCGATGGCGGACGGCACCTGGAATAGCCTGAGAAGGCCGGAGCAATCCGGCCCATTCTTCTATCTGGCAGGGGCGGGAGGAAGTGCGTCGATGAACTCGACCATCTTCTTGCGCGTCGCCTCGTCGGGCAGCGATCCGTGCGCCGCGCCGAGGTTGTCGATCACGTTCTTGGCCTGGCTCGTCGCCGGCGTCACGACGGTCACCGCCGGGTGCGCGGCGACGTACTTGATGAACACCTGCGCCCAGCTCTTCGCGCCGAACTGCGAGGCCCAGTCGGGCAGCGGCCGGTCGCCCACGCGCGCGAACAGCCGCGTCCGCCCGAACGGGACGTACACGAGCACGCCGATCTTGCGTTCCTGCGCCAGCGGCAGGATCGTCTCCTCGACGTCCCGGTTGTCGATGGCGTAATCGATGCCGATGAAGTCGAGCGGCTCGTTGCGCATGATCGTCTGCAGCTCGCCGTACTGCCCCGGGTTCGTCGTGGTCACGCCGATGTACCGGATGCGTCCTTCCTTCTTCAACCCCTTCAGTATTCCGAGCTGGGTCGGCACGTCACCGAGGTTGTGGACCTGGATGAGATCGATCTTCGGCTTCTTCAGCTTTGCGAACGAATCGTCGATCTGCTTGCGCGCCGCCGCCGGGTCGGCCGAGCCGCCGCCACGGCCAGCCACGTTCACCTTCGTCGCCCAGAAGATCTTCTCGGTGATGCCGAGTTCGCCCGCGATGCGCCCGGCGACCTCCTCGGAAGCGCCGTAGCTCGGCGCGGTGTCGAACACCGTGCCACCGTGGCTGGTGAACGCCTTCAGCACCTCGCGCAGCGCGGACACGTCCTCGCTGCGCGCCACCTGCGAGAACGTGGCGGAACTGCCGAGCCCGACGATGGGCAGCTTCTCGCCCGACGAGGGGATGGCCCGGGTGATCAGGGGATGCTGCGCCTGAAGCAGCGCGCGTTCGAAGGCGAGCGCGGCACCGGTGCCGAGCGTGAGCGAGAGCCAGTCACGGCGAGTCAGCATGCGTGAATCCTCCGTCGCATTCCGACGACGCAACCCGGCCGAGCGTTGCACCTCGAAGCTGCAACTCTGCAGGCGGCACCCGGCAGCCTCCGGGGTCGGCCCCGGGATGAGCGCTGAACGGTCAGTGCCGGGCGACGGCCGCAAGCGGCACGCCCGGCACTTCCCGGCCGTAAGCCGCGCGGTGGGCGTGCGACTGGTAGTGCTGCCGAAGCAGGTCCTTTCCGTAGTCGTTGCCGTTCGGCGTGCGGACGACCACGTGCACGTGATCCTTGAACGGCGCGCGATCCCTGCGAAGGTGTCGCAGGCCGACCGGCGTCTGGTGGTCGAACTCGATCAGCACCACCGGGCTGTGGATGCGGTAATAGAAGACGCTGTCGGGACCGGTGGCGCCGACCCAGGCAAAGTGCGTGGCATCGAGATGTGCCCGGACTTCGTCCATCTTCACCTTCGCATGCCCATCGTCCATCTTGAGGTGCAGCGCGATCAGCGAGAGCAGGTCGTCCTTCTGGCGCTCGGTCAGCGCCGACGCAGGGATGCCGGCGTAGGGTACGACGACGTTGTCGTGCCAGGCTTCGCTGACGTTGTGATTGCCGGTCTTGCTCGCCTGCAGGATCGCACGTGCGCGCTGAGTCTCGTCGAGGGAGTTGATGAACCCGAGACCCTGCGCCTGCTCCTCCTGCAGGATCTGCGTGCCCGCATACTTGCCGCTCGTGGCGATCACCGGCTCTGACCCGAAGAAGCTGGGCGTCATCACGACCTGATCGCCGAGCACGAAGTAGTTCACGACCAGGTGGTGCCCGTCGATCTGCCAGCCCCACGGCTCGGACGCCGATGGCGTCCCCATGACGGTGAGGTAGTACAGCCACTCGCCGTACTCCTCGAAGTCGTTGCCGTTCAACTCTCCGAGCGTGTGATTGAGCCGCATGATGTCGCGGCTCAGCGAGAGGCCGCGTGCGCTGAGCGACGCACGCAGGAGTGCGAATGCAGCATCGCGCTGCGCCGGCGTCATCTCGTCGAATCCGACGCCCTGGCGACGGTAGAAGTGCTGGTTCATCCACTTCCGCCACTCGGGGTCGTCGGCGCCGAAGCTCGCGCGAGCCCGCTGCGCAGGCGTCAGGGCGGAGAGGAACGCCGTCGCGGCCTCCTGGACCGGAGCGGTGGTGACCCCGGTGGCGCGGATGGCGAACAGGCCCGGCTCCACGGCGCCGTCGGTCGTCACGCCGACGAACGGCTCGGCCAGCCCCTTGGCCTCCGCCTCACGCGACATCCGAGCGAACCGTTCGAGCAGGGACTCGGCAGCCGGTTGCCCGGCGGTCGAGTGCGCGGCACGCAGCACGAACAGGCCGCCTGCGATCGTGATCGCCAGCACGAGCCGGCGCGACACGCGAGGGCTCCGCCACACCGGACGCGTCATGGGGCACTCTCCTGGAGGCCACAAGCTTACGCGATCCGGCGGCCCCTCAGTACGGCGTGCGACCGCCCGTGGCGCCGTAGACCTCGCCGGTCACGAACCGCGCTTCGTTGGACGCGAGGAAGACGAACAGCGGCGCGAGTTCCACCGGCTGCGCCGGGCGCTCGAACGCCGTGTTGGAGCCGAACTGCTTGGTCTTCTCCTCGGGCATCGTCGCAGGGATGAGCGGCGTCCAGACAGGCCCAGGCGCGACGGCGTTGACGCGGACGCCCTTCTTCATCGCCACCTGCGACAAGCCCTTCGTGAAGTTGACGATGGCCGCCTTGGTCGGCGAGTACGTCAGCAGGTTCGGGCTGGGATCGTAGGCCTGTATCGACGCGGTGTTGATGATGCAGCTGCCTGCCTGCAGTCGCGGCAGCGCCGCCTTGCAGATCCAGAACATCGCGTAGACGTTCGTGCGGAACGACCTGTCGGGCTCCTCGGTCGTGAACTCCTCCAGGCTGTCGTGGGTCACCTGATACGCGGCGTTGTTGACGACGATGTCGAGGCCCCCGAGTTCGTCGAACGCACGCTCGACGAGCCGCCGGCAATGGTCCTCGTGCTGGATGTCGCCGGCAACGGCCACACCCTTTCGCCCGGCCTCGGACACCCACCGGCAGGTCTCCCGTGCATCGGACTCCTCCTCGGGCAGGTAGCTGATGAGCACGTCGGCGCCCTCGCGCGCGAACGCAAGCGCCACGGCACGGCCGATGCCGCTGTCGCCACCCGTGACGAGTGCCTTGCGACCAGTCAGTCGGCCGAGTCCCTTGTAGGACTCCTCACCGTGGTCGGCCTTCGGCGTCATCTGGGAAGTGAGTCCGGGGTGAGGAATGGACTCCTGCGGGAACTCCGGTTTCGGTTCGGCCGATCGTGGATCGGCCGGCTTGGACTCTTGGATAGGTCGCTGCGCCATGGGACGACTCTCTGCAAGACGGAGGCCCGCAGGTCCGCAGTGGCCGTGTGTCGCTGCGCAGCCGCGCTTCACGGCGGGGCCACGAGCGGCGACGTCGCCAAACGCGCCGCATCGCCGCATGGAGGAAAATGCGGGCCATGGGACAGGCTGCTGCGATTGCCGGCGTGACGTTCGCCTTCCGCAGACTCATCGAACTCACGTTCGCGGCCCACGGCGTCGAAGACAGGCCGTTGGCCGATGTGCTCGTGACCACCATGCCCGTCGATCGGGCACGCAGCCTCCACCATCGATGCCAGCTCAACATCACCCTCGCGACGGTGCAGCCGCTGCCGACGCGTGCCGCGTCCCCGCTGGGGTTGAGGGGAGGCGCCCCGGTGGACCGTCCGTCGCCGCAGCCGTTCGAGCTGCTGTACCTGCTGACGGCGTACGGTCCGGAAGACGATGAGGTACTCGCGCACCGGGTGATGGGTGTGGCGATGCGCGCGCTGCAGGAGACTCCCGTGCTCGGTCCCGTCGACCTGGAGACGATCTTCCCGCACACCGGCGCGTCGGGCTCGCTCGAGCAGATCCGCGTGTTGCAGACGGCGCTCTCGCGCGAGCAGATCGTGGCGTGGTGGCTCGCCTTCCACACGCCGTACCGCCTCACGACGGCGTGGCAGGTTACGGGTGTGAACGTGTGAGGCGGACGGATCTGCGCAGCACTGGCG
>JAEYZV010000245.1 GCA_023427865.1 Acidobacteriota bacterium | reverse complement strand
GATGTGGGATCAGGCCATCCGTCGTCTCGGGACCGAGCCCGGCAGTCTGCAGATCGGCCAGGGCGTGCACTGACAGCTGCCCGTCGGGCCAGGCCCGACGGCTACGTAAGCTGCAGGCCCGACGGCTACGTAAAGCAGCCGTCGCCTTCGTACGCCCGTGCCTGAGCCGCGACGTCCAACTCGGCGGCGATCGTAAACTGATCGGCGCATGTCCCAGACTCCAGCTCCCGCGCCCACGACGGTGACGCTCACCGTGAACGGTGAGGCGCGCACGTTCACCGGTGATCCCGACACACCCCTGTTGTGGGTGCTCCGCGACAGCCTCGAGCTCACAGGCACCAAGTTCGGCTGCGGCGTCTCCATGTGCGGCGCCTGCACCGTGCACATGGACGGCCGCGCCATCCGGAGCTGTTCCACGCCGGTCAAGGCGGTGGCCGGTCGCCGGATCACGACGATCGAAGGGCTCGCGGCCCCCGGCACCGAACACCCGCTGCAGGTCGCGTGGAAGAAGCACCAGGTGCCCCAGTGCGGCTACTGCCAGAGCGGCCAGATCATGCAGGCCGCCGCGCTGCTCGCCTCGCGGCCCAACGCCACCGAGGCGCAGATCGAGTCCTTCATGGAGGGCGTGATCTGCCGCTGTGGCACGTACCAGCGCATCCGTGCGGCGATCCTCGAAGTCGCGCAGGCCGGGAGGCAGGCATGAACGCGACGGCAGGCTTCTCGCGTCGCCGTTTCCTCGCACAGGCCGCGGCCACCGGTGCGCTCGTGCTCGGCACGCGACTCGTGCCGACGTCCGTGTTCACGCAGCACACGACCTCCGGCCCGTGGGAGCCCGGTGTCTACCTCGCCATCCTGCCCGATGGCACGGTGCACATCGTCGCGCACCGATCCGAGATGGGCACCGGCATCCGCACGGCGCTGCCGCTCGTCGTGGCCGAGGAACTCGAGGCCGACTGGGCGCGCGTGACGGTCGTGCAGGCGATCGGCGACAAGAAGTACGGGTCGCAGAACACCGACGGCTCGTGCTCGATCCGTGACTTCCACGACGCCATGCGCGTGGCGGGCGCCAGTGCGCGACGGATGCTCGAGCAGGCGGCGGCGCAGACGTGGAAGGTGCCGGTGGCCGACGTTGCGGCGCAGAGCCACCACGTGGTGCATGCGGGGAGCGGGCGTTCGATCGGCTTCGGCGAGCTGGTGCCGACGGCGCGGACCCTGCCGGTGCCCGATCCGGCTACGCTGCAGTTCAAGAAGCCCGAGGCGTACCGGTACGTCGGCAAGCCGATTCCGAGCATCGACCTCGATCCCCTCGTGAAGGGGAAGGGCGCGTTCGGCATCGATGCCCGACGTCCCGGCATGGTGTTCGCCGCCGTCGCACGTCCGCCGGTGCTCGGCAGCCCGATCGTCAGCGTCGACGAGACCGCCGCGCGCGCCGTTGCCGGCGTGCACGACGTGGTCCGGCTGCCGCTGGCCACGCCGCCCTACGGATTCAAGCCGCTCGGCGGCGTCGCCGTGGTCGCCGACAGCACGTGGTCGGCGATGAAGGCGCGCAACGCCTTGCAGGTGACGTGGGGGCCGAGCCCGAATGCGACCTTCGACTCGGCCACCTTCAAGCAGTCGCTGCTCGACGCCGTGAAGACACCGGGACGCGTCGTGCGCGACCTCGGCAACGTCGACGCGGCGCTCGCGTCGGGCGAGACGCACGAGGCGACGTACTACACGCCGATGCTCGCGCACGCTCCCATGGAACCGCCGGTGGCGGTCGCCGAGGTACGCGACGGCAGGGCGGAGATCTGGGCGCCAACGCAGAACCCGCAGGCGGTGCAGGACACGGTGGCGGCGGCGCTCGGGATCAGGCCGCAGGACGTCACGTGCCACGTCACGCTGCTCGGCGGCGGGTTCGGTCGTAAATCGAAGCCGGACTACTGTGCCGAGGCGGCGCTGCTGGCGCGGCAGGTCGGCAAGCCCGTGAAGGTCGTCTGGACGCGCGAGGACGACGTGCGGTTCGACTATTTCCATGCGCCGGCCGCCATGTACCTGAAGGCGGCGATCGGCGCCGACGGGCTGCCCGGCGGCTGGCTCCAGCGCACGGCGTTCCCGCCGATCGGCTCCACGTTCGACGAGAAGGAACAGTACGGCGGCTTCCAGGTCTCGATGGGGTTTTCGGACCTGCCGTATCCGATCGCCAACCTGCGCGTCGAGAACAACCCGGCGCCTTCCCATGTGCGCATCGGCTGGATGCGATCGGTGGCGCATATCCACCACGCGTTCGCTGTGCAGAGCTTCACCGACGAGCTCGCCGCGCGCGCCAAGGCCGATCGCGTCGAGTACCTGTTGCGGCTGCTCGGGTCGCCGCGCGTCATCGACTTCGGCGCGGAGGGCATCAAGGGCTGGAAGGGGAACCCGAAGCACCGGTTCGACACGGCGCGGCTGCGTCGCGTGATCGAGTTGGTAGCCGAGAAGTCGGACTGGGCGAAGAAGCCGGCGACCGCGGGACGCGCACTCGGCATCGCGGCTCACTACAGCTTCCTCAGCTACATCGCGACGGTCGTCGAGGTCGAGGTGAACGCGCGCGGGCAGGTGAAGATTCCGCGCGTCGACGTGGCCGTCGACGCGGGGCAGATCATCAGCCCCGATCGCGTGCGCGCGCAGTTCGAAGGTGCCGGGGTGTTCGGCACGAGCATCGCGCTGTTGAGCGAGATCACCGCGAAGGAGGGCCGCATCGAGCAGTCCAACTTCACCGACTACGCGCTGGCCCACCACCAGCAGGCGCCTCGCGACACGCGCGTGCACCTGGTGGAGAGCACGGCGCCGCCCGCCGGGGTCGGCGAGCCCGGCGTGCCGCCGATGGCGCCGGCGATCTGCAACGCGATCTTCGCTGCCACGGGTCGGCGCATTCGCGAGTTGCCGATCCGCCGCGTGAACATGACGTCGTGACGAGAACCGAGCCGGGTAGGGCCCGTTGTCCCAAAGGGGCCTCGGCCCTCGGGACAATCCGGCAGGCCGGGTTGGGACAGCCGGCCCTAACGGTTGCGGGTTGTGTACAGCTTCTTCAGCGCCTTGGACGCGAGGCGCGCTTCCTTCCGCCGCTCGGCCGCCGCCTTGATCTCGGCTTCCTCGACGGGTCGCGTCACCACTTCCTTGCGCAACCGCAGGTAGTTGGCGAGCCGGTCGGGGGAGAGGCGATCCTCCTGCACGGCGGCCTTCACCGCGCAGCCAGGCTCGGTGTCGTGGGTGCAGTCCCTGAACCGGCAATCCACCGCCAGCGCCGCGATGTCCTCGAACGCATCGTCGAGTCCGGTGGACACGTCCCAGAGCTGCAGTTCACGCATGCCCGGCGTGTCGATGAGCAGGCCGCCGCCGGGCAGCACGACGAGTTCCCGGTGCGTGGTGGTATGGCGTCCCTTGCTGTCGCTCTCGCGCACTTCGGCCGTGCGCTGCACGTCGCGGCCCACGAGGCGGTTGATGAGCGTGGACTTGCCCACCCCCGACGAACCGAGAAATGCGGCCGTGCGCCCCGCGCCGATGTGGCGTCGAAGGTCGTCGACGCCGTCGCCGGTGCGGGCACTGGCGAAGACCACGGGCACCTGTCCGGCGACCGGGCCGAGCAGCCGGCGCACCTCGTCGAGGTCGCGCGACATGTCGGCCTTGTTGAGGACGATGACGGGTGAGGCCCCGCCTTCGAGCGCCGCGAGCAGGTACCGCTCGATGCGGCGCACGTTGAAGTCGTGGTCGAGGCCGCTCACGAGGAAGACGACGTCGACGTTGGAGGCCACCACCTGCGCCTCGGCGATGGTCCCGGCGGCCCGCCGGACGAAGCGCCCGCGACGCGGCAGCACGTCGACGATGCGCGCCATGTCTTCGGTCGGACCCGCACGCGCCAGGGCGACCCAGTCGCCGACGGCGGGAAACGCCTCGCGCGAACCGAGCTTGTGGCGGACGCGGCCGGTCACGCGTGCGAGCAGTTCCTGCCCGTCGGTATGGACGCGGTAGATGTGCTGGTGCTCGAGGACGACGCGCGCCGGCACCAGGTCGCGCGACGAGCCGTGATGCGCCGCCCACACCTCGGCCCAGCGAGCGTCCCATCCGAGCACCTCGAGCGTCACATCCCCCGGCATCGGCCACAGATTAGACCAGCCTCTGCTCCGGGCGCCTCGGAGAGGCGGCCCCTACCATAGAATTCGTCGCGTGGAAGGGACGGGGGGCGACGCGCCGCGCTTGCGCGGCCAGGAGGCGCTCGACGCGGTGTGGCCGGAGGTGTACCAGGAACTCCGCCGGCTGGCGGCGTACTACGTCCGCGGTGAGCGGCCGGACCTGACGCTGCAGCCGACCGCACTCGTGCACGAGGCGTACGTCCGCCTGCTGCGCGAGGCGAATACCTCCTGGCAGAACCGCGCCCACTTCTGCGCGATTGCCGCCAATGCGATGCGGCAGATCCTCGTCGAGCAGGCCCGCGCGCATCGCGCGCTCAAGCGAGGCGGCGACCGTGTCCGCGTCACGCTCGTCGACGAGGCAGCGCTCGCTCAAGGGCTCGACCCGGACGTGGAGGCGCTGGACGAGGCCCTCGAGGCGCTGGCGTCGATCGAACCGCGACAAGCCCGACTGGTGGAACTGCGGTACTTCGGCGGTCTCACGATCGACGAGGCCGCCGAGGCGCTCGGCGTCGCGCCAGCCACGGCCAAGCGCGACTGGGCCGTGGCCCGCGCCTGGCTGCGGCGACGGCTGTCGGCCCAGTCGGGACCATGACTCCCGCGCAATGGGATCGCGTCACCGCCCTGTTCGACCAGGCCCGGCAGCTGCCCGTGTCCGAACGTGACGCATTCCTCCGCGGCGCCTGCGACGATGAGGCCGTGCGCACCGAGGTCACGAGCCTGCTCGCCGCCGATCACGACGATGCCTTCCTCGAGCGCGGGGCTACGGTGCAGCCGCGTGACCTGCTCGACGAGGCCGGGGGGCCGGCGTACGCCGCAGGCGATCGCGTCGGTCCGTACGTCGTGGAGCGTCTGCTCGCCCGCGGCGGCATGGGCGTGCTCTACGTCGCGCGCGATCCGAGGCTCGGGCGCCGCGTCACGCTGAAGGTGCTGCCCGCCTCGGCGACGCGTGACCCCCGTGCGCGCGTGCGCCTGCAGCGCGAGGCACGCACCGCGGCACTGCTCCGCCATCCCCACATCGTGTCGGTCCATGCGCTCGAGGAGATCGACGACGTGCTCGTCATCGTCGCCGAGTACGTGGAAGGGCCGACGCTTGCCGAGGTGTTGGCTGACCGCGGCCCGCTGCCTCGCGAGGAGTGGCTGCGGGTGGCCTGTGCGCTCGCCGACGCGCTCGCCGCGGCGCACGCCGCGCAGGTGGTGCATCGCGACGTCAAGAGCCGCAATGTGGTGCTCGGACGCGACGGGCTGCGCCTCGTGGACTTCGGTATCGCGCTTGCCGACGTCGACGGCGGGGACACCCGCGTGACGCGTGCCGGACAGTTCGCGGGTACGCCGCTGGCGATGGCGCCCGAGCAACTCGAGGGCGGCGCAGCGACCGCCTCCTCCGACCAGTACGCGTTCGGTCTCGTCCTCTACGAGGCCGCCAGCGGGCGGCTGCCGTTCGGCGATGGCGCCATCGCGGGCGTCTGGGCGCGGATGCTTCGGGACGAGCCGACGCCGCTTGCGTCGGTCGCGCCGCAGTTGACCGTCGACGACGTCGTGCTCGTGCACCGGTGCCTCGCGCGCAAGCCGGAGGATCGGTTCCCGTCGATGCGCGCGGTCCACGATGCCTTGCGCGCTGAGCTGGACGTTCCCCCTGGATCCCGAACCCCGAGTCCCGATTCTCGAATCCCGAGTCCCGAATCCCGAATCCCCAGTCCCGAACCCCGAGTTTCGGCGAGCCGTGCCTCCCACCCAACCGTGGGCAGCGGGGAGGGACCGCAGGTCCGCCGAAGCCCTGAGCGCGGATGGCAGGGGGACAACGGGGGGCGCAGTGAGGAGGGACCGCAGGTCCGCCGAAGCCCCGAGCGAAGATGGCAGGGCGAAGGCGGCTGGTGGGACATCCACCAGGGGGTCACGGCAACGCTGTACCTCGTGCTGTTGTGGTCCGGGTGGCTCGTGGCGTCGGCGCTGCCGGTCCGTTGGCGCGCCACGGCGCACCTCACACTGGTGTGCCTGGCGGCCATCGCCACGTCGCTGCGCCTGCACCTGTGGTTCAGCGCGCGGCAGTATCCTCGGCCCGTGGCCGTCACGCGGCGCCGGCTGTGGCCCGTGCTGACCGGCGTCGACGTCGGGTACGCGTCGCTGCTCGCGTATCTGTCAGCTTACGCGTCAGAGGCGCGCATCGTGCCCGCCGCGATCACCGCCGGCCTCGCCGTGTGCCTGATCATGGCCTCGGTCGTGATAGAACCCGCGACCCGCCGCGCCGAGCGGCGGTAGACGGGTCTCGCCCGGCACCTGGCGGCGCGCTCGGGGGCGCGCTCGGGGAGCGCGCCCTACCTGTTACCTGCCCCTGTTACCTGCCCCTGTTACCTGACTCCTGGTCCCCTGTTACCTGTAAACACGTCTCCATAGCTCGCATACATCGCGCCCCAGGCGGCGGGCATGAACAGGAACAGGCAGAGCACCGTGAAGAGGGCGGTGCCGCCGATCGACACCACCGCCAGAGGGCCCGATTGCCGTTCCCCGCCGACGGCGACGAGCGTGATGGCGGCAATCAGGGGTGCCACGGTCACGACGCCGAGCGCGAGCACCGCCAGGCCGTAGACGACGAAGGCCGACAGGTTCTGCCAGGCGGCATGCAGGCTCAGCTTCATCGCGTCGAGCGCCTCGACGCCGTCGAACACCACGAGCGCCGGCGCGAACCAGACGGCCATCGCCAGTGCCATCGCACCTGCGCACACGACGAGCACGACGGCCGCCACGAGAGCTACGGAAGCGACGGCACCGCCGGCCGACGGATTGGTACCGAACGCGAAAGCCGACAGGAACGTGCTGCCAATCATCAGGACGACCGCGGGCACCATGAACAGCACGCTGCCCGCGAGGTAGAGCGCGCCGACGATCGCCAGTGGCTGCACCCGCGGCTGCTCGAAGCCGTTGAACAGGTGACGCACCTCGAGGCGTTCTCCCCGACGCAGCGCCTCGCAGCCGAGCATCAGTCCGCCGGCGTGAATCGGGATGGCGACCGTCCACAGCATGCCGGCAAGCGGGATCACGCTGAGCGCGACGCCCATGAGCAGGAACAGCACGGTCACGCCGACCCACGTCGCCGGCGCGGCCGCGAAGATCTCGAGCCCCTGGCGGAGCCACTGCAGGCCGTGTCTGCCGGGGACGGTGCGGGGCGCGGTCACGGGTGAGCGCCTGCCGCTGCCGTGCTCGTTGCCGGTTCGGCGGCCGGTGACCCGCCCTTCACGTGCGTGTCGAGCCAGCGCACCCACTGCTCGAGACGATGCCGCCGGTAACTCGGACGCGTGATGCTGTGGAACTGGCCCGGGTACACCACGAGCTTCGTCAGGATGCCCGTGGACCTGAACGCCTGGTACATCTGCTCACTGCCGATCGCCGGCACGTTGACGTCCTTCTCGCCGGTCATGAACAGGGTGGGCGTACGGATGCGATCCACCTGGAGGAACGGGTACGACACCTTCATCCAACGGTCCATGGACTTCCATGGCTGGCCCATCTCGGTCTCGTACTGCACGATGTACTGGTCGGTGCCGTACATCGTGAGCTGCAGCGAACTGCCGGCGCCGCTCACTGCGCCCTTGAACCGCGGGTCGCTGGCGATCGTGTAGTTGGTGAGGATGCCACCGTAGCTCCAGCCCCCGATGCCCAGGCGATCCGGATCGGCAATGCCCTGCGCAATCGCCCAGTCGACGCCTGCCAGCAGGTCGACCACCTCCTTGTTGCCCCAGTCGCCGAAGATGGCCGACTGGAACGCCTGGCCCCGGCCATGGCTGCCGCGGTAGTTGACCTGCAGCACCGCGTAGCCGTTGGCGGCGATCCACTCGCGGTCGAACATGAACCCGAAGTTGTCCTGGCCGTTGGGACCACCATGGACGTGCAGCACGAGCGGCAGCTTCGATCCCGCCGCGGTGCCAGGCGGCAGCGTCAACAGCGCGCCGATGCGCACGCCCTCGCGATTGGTGAACTCCACGGGCTCGAGCGCGCCGAGCGTCAGCTCCTTGGCGATCCAGTCGTTGTGTCCGGTCAGCTTGCGCAGCGCGCTGCCCTCGAGCGCGTACACCTCGTCGGGCTGCCTGGGCGTGCTCAGGAGCGCCGCGACGTTGCCATCTGCAGGACTCCCGGCAAGCGACCGCACCACCTGTTGCCCGCTCGTGAGGCGGGCCACCGCGCCGCCAGCAGCGGGCACCCACGCCACGTACTGCTCGCGATCGTCGGCGACGACGAACGTCACACGCGTGCCGTCGCTGGACCACACGGGGCTGGTGACGGGCCGGTCGAGCGTCGGCGTCAACACCGTGGCGGTGCCGCCAGCGACGGGAACCACCGCCATCCGGTACTGCTCGTACGCGTCGTAGCGTGGATCGCCGCCTTCCATGTAGAGCAGCTTCGAGCCGTCGGGGCTCCACACAAGCGGCTCGGTGTGCCGCGCCACCCGCGTACTCACCGGTCGCGGCGCGGCGCCCGCCTTCGCTTCGACCACGTAGACCTCGCGCACCGTTGCCTTCTCGCGGGAGTCGGAGCGCGCGCTGAGGAACGCGACGTGCCTGCCGTCGGGCGACCACGACGGCGCCGTGTCGTCGAAGGGGCCCGACGTGAGCTGCGTCGCCGTGCGCGTCCTGACGTCGAACAGGTACAGGTGCGAACGCAGCCGGCCGTCCACGTACCCGATGCCGTCGCGCTTGAACTTGAATGTCTCGATCTCGATCGGCCTGGGCGCCTTCCCCGGCTCGCCCTCGCCGACATTGCCAGGCGGCGGAGCATCGGGGTCGGCATCGCGTGACGCCAGCACCAGCCGTGTGCCGTCGGGCGACCACGCGTAGTCGGACACGCCGCCCGCAATCTCGGTCAGCTGGCGCGCCTCGCCCCCCTGCCGGTCGAGGAGCCACACCTGCGCCTTCTTCGTCCGGTCGGCGCGGAGGAACGAGAGCCACGTGCCGTTCGGGCTCCATCGCGGCAACGACTCCGATTCGCTCGAGAAGGTGAGTTGCACGCTGGCTGCGCCGTCCCACCTCGTCATCCAGATGTCGGAGTCGGTCCTGTCCTTGGCGGCATCCACGGTGCCCACCGCGTAAGCCACCCATGCCCCGTCGGGAGACCGTTGGGGATCCCGGAGGGTCGCGATCCGATCGACGTCGCCGACCGCGACCTTTCGTGGGGCAACGGTCGCGGTGGGCACCGTGGCTGGCGGTGCCGCTGGCGTGGCAGGCTGGGCGAGCAGCGGCGCAGCCGAGACGAGGACGATGGCGCCGGCGAGCCAGGGCCGCGGCGAGGACGGCAGCAACTTCATCGGGGCGATCCTTTCTCGGGACTCCGGCATTGTCGCTCAATTGCCGAGTCGGGGGCTTGCCGCGTCGACCCGCCGCTGGTCCCCTCAGGGCGTCGTGGGCACGTCCGGGGAGGCGAGGGGGGCGCCGGACTTCGTTCGCCGGGTACCGAGCGGTTGCTCGGAGTGGAGGACCCGCACGCTCTGGGCCCGTGATCGCGCCGCCGTGGCAAAGAGCGTCAGCGAGGCGAGCACGCCAAAGCCGGCCGTCACCAGCATCGTCACCGCCACCGCGGCCGCCCAGGCGTCGGGTAAGTCCGTGCCGACGAGTGTGGCCGCCAGGAGGATGGCGAGCAGCGCCAGGCCGGACGCTCCGACGACAGCGGAGGCGAGCAGGCAGCGCACGGCGATGCGGTCCAGGAAGGGCATCAGCATGTGCATGCCATGCGTCACCAGCCGGAAGAACCCCATGCGCGACCGGCCGCTGTAGCGCGTACCGCGGGCGATGGGCACGTCCCGGCGTCGGAACGGCAGGCTGATCAGTGATGACGAGTAGCACTGGTCGAAGCACGGGTGGCCGATGGCCGCGACGACGAGCGCGCCACGCATGGCGGCAAAATTGCCGCTCCGGATCACCACGCCGGTGAGCAGCTTGAACACGGCCTTGAAGACGAGGTAGGAGAGCCGGAACGTCGCCGACTCCTGCCGTCGCGTTCGCCGCGCCACTGCGACGAGGAGCAGGTCGTCGGCGTGATCGCGCAACGGCGCAAGCAGCGCCGGCAGGTCTTCCGGACGGTCTTCGCCGTCGGAGTCCATCGTCACGACGACATCGTCGGGCCGCAAGGTGGGCGCGCTTTCCCGCAGGGCGTAGACGATCGCCCCCTGGTGGCCCAGGTTGTACGGCGGCACCAGCACGTCCGTCTGGTCGTCGCGCATGGCCGCGAGCTCCCCATCCTCACCTGCCGTGTCGTCGGTGACGACGAAGCGCACCTCGCCGACATCGCGCATGTCGGCGAGCACGTGCCGTACGCGTCGGCGGAGTTCGGCAAATGCCGGCGCATCCCTGTACACGGGACAGACGACCAGGATGCGCGGCAGGTGATGGACTGTGGACGAGGTCATCCAGCGGCCCCGCAGCGTGTCAAATCGCCGTCGACCGGTCAAGACCAGCTACACTGGTGGGTCATGGCGCTGCCGACGACCGAAGAGAGCCGCGCGCTCCTGGCACACGCGTCACGCGAAGGCTGGTGGTTCCGGGCCAAGGAGGACATCGTCGCCTCGCTACTCGCCCGCCATCTGCCCGTCGATTGCCGGGCGCTCGTGCTGGGCATCGGCGGCGGCGGGACGATCAGGCGCATTCGCCAGCTCGCGCCGCGCGCGGTGGTGACGGGGCTCGACATCGATCCCGATGCGGTGCAGCTGCTGGCCGATCTCGATCCCGCGGGGCGTTACCGCGTCGCCGACATCGAGCGCGACGAACTTGCGCCCCGCGCCTCGCAGGACCTCGTCGTGGCGCTCGACGTGATCGAGCACCTCGACGACGATCACGGCGTCGTTCGGCGAGTGCACGATGTGCTGGCCGAGGGCGGGCTCTTCGCCGTGCACGTGCCCGCACACCAGTGGCTGTTCAGCAGCCACGACGAACACCTCGGGCATCGGCGGCGGTATGGCCCGAGGCGTCTCGAGCGTCTCCTGACCGATGCCGGGTTCCGCATCGTGCATTCCACCCCGCTGTTTGCGACCACGCTGCTCCTGCTGGCCGGCTGGCGGAAGGGCGTCCAGCCGCTGCTCGGCCTCAGGACGGATCGGTCCGACGTGTCCCTCGGGCTGCCGGGACCGATCGACAGCACGCTCTACGGCCTTGCGCGCGTCGAAGGGGCGCTGGCGCGCGTCCGCCTGCCATTCGGGTCGTCGCACTTCGTGCTCGCGTGTCGCCCCTGACCGATCCGGCAGGTCACGGCCGACGCGCCTGCTAGAATCCGGGAGATGGTGCCGGTAGGTCGCGCCGCACGGGCGGCCGCTCTCGTCTGTCTGACCGGCCTCGTGACGGCCGGACCGGCGCACGCGCAGTCGCGTGGCCGCCGCGCGCCGGCGCCACCAGCGCCGTATGCCACGCAGCGGGCACCCGAGGCGCTGCAGGGCAAGCAGGTCGTCCTCGAGACGACGATGGGGACCATCGTCATCCAGCTCGATGCGGCGGCGGCGCCCAACCATGTCGGATACATGCTCGACCAGGCGGAGGCGGGGGCCTACGATGGCACCGTCTTCCATCGCGCGGTGGCGCTCGGCATCATCCAGGGCGGCGACCCGCTCTCGAAGGATCCGGCCAAGCGGTCGCAGTACGGCACCGGCGGGCTGAACCGCCTCCGGCGCGAGCCGAACGCGCTGAAGCACGTGCGCGGCGCCGTGTCGGCCGTGCTGGTACCGAACCGGCCCGACAGCGCCGGCGCGCAGTTCTTCATCTGCATCACCGACCAGCCCGCGCTCGATGGGCAGTTCACCGTGTACGGCGAGGTCGTCGAAGGACTCGAGGTGGCGGAGCGGATCTCGCAGACGCCGCTCGACGCCGAGGGGCGGCTGACGACGCGCGTCGAGATCACGAAGGCGACGGTGCGCGACACGCCTCCGCCGACCGCAGCGCCGTTTGCGACGTCGACGGTCGAAGAACTCGCGCGCCATCGCGCCACGCTGTCGACCACCCTCGGCGACATCGTCATCGGTTTCGCCCCGGACGTCGCACCGGAGCACGTCCGCAACTTCCTCCGACTGGCGCAACTCGGCGTCTATGACGGCACGGCATTCCATCGGGTCGTTCCGGGTTTCGCGATCCAGGCCGGCGACATCTCCTCGCGCGAGGCGCCGCTGACGCAGGTGCAGCGGAAGGCCGTCGGCACCGTGAAGGGCGAGTTCAACGCCACCCTGCACGAGCCGGGCGTGCTCAGCATGGCGCGTGGCGACGACCCCGACAGCGCCACGACATCGTTCTTCATCGTGACGGCACCCACGCCGTCGCTCGACGGCAAGTACACGGCCTTCGGACGCGTCGTCGCGGGCATGGACGTCGTCGCGGCGATCGAGGGAACGCCCGTCGACGGCGAGACGCCGCGCTCGCGCATCGGCATCACCAAGGTCACGATTTCGACGGCGGCCGACCCTGCGAGCCCGCCCGACCAGCCCTGACGTGGACACCAAGAAGAAGAAAATCGACTACGGCAACGCGTGGGAGGAAGCGCGGGGCCTCATCTGGAAGAGCCGTGCGCGCCTGTCCCTCGGACTCGGGCTCATGCTCGTCAACCGACTCACGGGGCTCGTGCTGCCGGCCTCCACGAAGTTCCTCGTGGACGACGTGATCGGCAAGCAGCAGCCGCAGTTGCTGTGGCCGCTGGCCGGCGCCGTCGCGCTGGCCACGCTCGTCGAGGCCATCACCTCGTTCTCCCTGTCTCAGGTCCTCGGCGTTGCCGCGCAGGGCGCCATCACCGAGATGCGGCGATCGGTGCAGGCGCACGTCGCGCGGCTGCCCGTCCGTTATTTCGACACCGTGCAGACGGGCGTGCTGATCTCGCGCGTCATGTCGGACGCCGAAGGCATCCGCAACCTGGTCGGCACGGGGCTCGTGCAGCTGACGGGCGGCACGCTGACGGCGCTGATCGCGCTCGGCGAGCTGTTCTACCTGAACTGGACGCTCACGCTCGTGATGATCGTCGTGCTCGGATCGTTTGGCGCGATCATGGCCGTCGCGTTCAAGCGGCTGCGGCCGCTCTTCCGCGAGCGCGGGCAGATCAACGCGGAGGTCACGGGACGCCTCTCGCAATCGCTCGGTGGCATCCGCGTGGTGAAGGCCTACACGGCGGAGAAGCGTGAAGAGATCGTCTTCAGCAAGGGCGTCCACCGCCTGCTGCGCAACGTCGCGCGGTCGATGACGGGGATCTCGGCGACCACGGCGATGGGCACGGTGGTCATCGGCGTCACCGGCGTGATCATGATCACGATCGGCGGGCGGGCGATCGTCGAGGGCACGATGACGCTCGGCGACTTCGTGATGTACATCTTCTTCACGGGCCTCGTCGCGGCGCCGTTGATCTCGATTGCGTCGATCGGCACGCAGATCACGGAAGCCTTCGCCGGCCTCGATCGCATCCGCGAGATCAAGAAGATGGCCACCGAGAATGCCAACGACGTGAACCGTCGGGCGCTCGTGGACGTGCAGGGCCGCGTCACGTTCGAGGACGTCTGGTTCGAGTACAACGAAGGCGTGCCGGTCATCAAGGCCGTGTCGTTCGAGGCTCCCGCAGGTTCGACGACGGCGCTGGTCGGCTCGAGCGGCTCTGGCAAGAGCACGCTGATAAGCCTCGTGATGGCGTTCAATCGTCCGACGTCCGGCCGGGTGCTCGTCGACGGTCAGGACCTCGAGGATGTGCAGCTCTCCAGCTACCGTTCCCAGCTGGGTATCGTGCTGCAGGAGAACTTCCTGTTCGACGGCACCATCGCCGACAACATCCGCTACGCCAACCCGCATGCGTCGATGGAGTCGGTGATCGCCGCCGCGAAGATTGCCCACTGCGACGAGTTCGTGGAAGGGTTCGCCGACGGGTACAGGACGGTGGTGGGTGAGCGCGGCGTGCGTCTGTCGGGTGGGCAGCGCCAGCGGGTGGCGATCGCCCGCGCGATTCTTGCCGATCCGCGCATCCTGATTCTCGACGAGGCCACCTCGAGCCTCGACAGCGAGAGCGAGGCGAAGATCCAGGAGGCGCTGCGGACGCTGCGGCACGGGCGCACGACGTTCGTGATCGCGCACCGGCTCTCCACCATCCGGAGTGCCGACCAGATTCTCGTGATCGAGGACGGCCGGATCGTCGAGCGCGGCGGGCATGCCGAGCTCATGGCGCTCAACGGGCGCTACCGGCAGTTGCACGATCGGCAGTACGCCGTGGAGCTCGATCGCTTCATCAACCCGGGCGAAGACTTCACGCCGGAGCCGGCCGCCATCGGCACCGGGGCGCCGGGCGCGACACCAGAGCGGACCGGCAGGTGAGCCACCCACGCTGGCGGCACGGCCTCGGTGCCGTGCTCGGAG
The DNA here is from genome assembly GCA_023427865.1 of Acidobacteriota bacterium. GTDB lineage: Bacteria > Acidobacteriota > Vicinamibacteria > Vicinamibacterales > Vicinamibacteraceae > Luteitalea. Next base: position 4,381 of record JAEYZV010000245.1, on the reverse strand, counting down.
GAGCGCTGCTGCTCCTCGCCATCGTCATGACCACGCCCGACGCCGTCGAGATCGACATCGGCGGGCATGAGCCGGCCCAGCTGACGGGCGTGCATGGCGCCGAGGAGCACTACGGGCGCCACATCCGCTGGACCGACGGCGCCACGCGGATCGAGTGGACCGGCCAGTTCGGCGTGGTGCCCACGGCCGTCGAAGTCGAACTGGCGGCTTTCTTCGGCCGTGCGGGCGAGCAGGTGGCGGTCGCCGCCGGGACGCGCACGGTGCGGCACCGGCTGAGTGGCGACTGGGACGTCGTGCGCGTGCCCCTTGTGGACCGTCCCGGTGGCGTCGTCGTCGACGTCCATTCCGAACAGCACAACGCGCCCGGCGACCCTCGTCCGCTGGGCGTCCGCCTGGACCGCGTCACGGTCGTCAATGGCTCGAGCGCGCACGTGTTGACGCACGTGCGGTGGAGCGATGCGTTTCTGGTGGTGCTCGCGGGAGCGTTCGCCTATCTGGGGGGCGAGTGGGTCGCCGCTGGCCGACCGCGGCGCCGCCCGTTCGTGACAGGTGCCGCAGCGGGGCTCGCGAGCCTGGCGGTCGCGGCGATGACCATCCTCTGGTGGCGTACATGGCTTCTCCAGCCATCCGGCCTGCGGGCGCTCGCGGCGGCCGGGCTCCTCGGCGCATCGGTCGTCGCGCTCCTGGTCAAGCGCGGTGGCTGCACGCGCGGCATGTCGGCCCTCGTCGGGACGGCAGCGGCGATCGCGTGGTTCGTGTGTGCGACCTGGTCTGCCCAGCACTTCGTGGACGTGCCGCGGTGGGACATCTGGGAGACCGTGCCGTTGATCGAGAAGGCCCTCGACGGGACGCTGTCGCCAGCCGACATGTGGAGCGGACACAACGATCACCGGCCGATGACGGGACGGATGCTCGTGATCGGCACCGCCCTGGTCGCGCACTGGAACCACTGGTACGAGATGGCGGCGCTGCAGGCGGCGGCCGCGGCGCTGCTGCTCGTGCTCACGGCGTTCGTGGCGCGGACGCAGCGATACGCCCAGCGCGTCCATCCGGCGACGCTCATCGCGATCGCCGTCTTCGTCTGCTCCGCGACCCAGTGGGAGAACTGGCTGCGCGGCTACCACTTCCACATCCTCATGGGCGCCATCGCACCGGTGGGGGCGTTGCTGCTTCTGGCCGACGGCGCCCAGCGCTGGTGGCGGCTTGCCGCGGCGGCGGCGTTGGGTGTGCTTGGCGAACTGTCGTTCGGCACGGGGCTGATCGTGTGGCCGCTTGGCGCGCTGGTGATCGCGACGCGCCGGCGCGACGGCTGGCAGGCACGCCTCGGGGCGTGGCTGGCGGTGGGCGGCGTCGCGATCGCCCTTTACTTCCCGGGTCTGCCGGCGAGCCCGGGGCGCAGCTCGGGAATCGGGGCGGTGCTGTCGGCCGTGGGCATGGTGAAGCTGGCGGCCGGCACGCTGGTGACCGTTGCGATGCCGGTCGCTTACGTGCCACTGGCGTTCACCACGCGGGTGACGCTCGCGCAGGGCGCGATCGTCGCACTCGGCGCCGTCGCCGTGCTGACGTTCGCGGCGCTGGTGGCGTTGCGCTGGCGGGAGGATGCGGCGCGGGAGCAGGCGTGGGTGTTCCCGGCGGCGCTCGGCACGTTCGGTCTGTGCGCCTGCGTCCTCGCAGGCCTCGGACGCGTGTCCATGGGGCTGTATGCGATGACCGCGTCGCGGTACCTGCTCTTTGCGGGCTGCTTCTGGGCCGGCCTGCTGATACTGCTCGGCATGGTGCCTCGTGGCGGGCCTCGATGGCGGCGACGTGCGGCGCTGGTGCTGGTCGTGCTCATCGCCACGGCAGGCCTCGCGGCGTGGCCGCGGGCGCTGCCTTTCATGGATGCCGATGCGCGGGCCGGGCGGCAGGCTCGCACGCAGCTGCGTCGCGGCCTCGTGGGAGAGGCGGCGAGTGTCCTCTATCCCGACCCGTTCGTGCTCGAGCGTCGTCGGCAGGTCCTGCTGAAGCATCGACTCTCGATCTTCCGTCCAGGGGCGCCATAGGCGCGGCGGGTACTCCGATGCGCGGTTCGAGCCTCAGGGCTTGCCCTGCGGGGCACGCCCGCGTCGGGCGAGGCCCGACGCCTACGTACCAGTGGTGCAGGCCATGAGCTGTTCGTAGCCGCAGGGCCGTGCCCTGCGGGCACTCGATGCGTCGGGGCCGACCGCGCTGGCCCGCCTTCGGCGTCAACTCGCGTCGTCGAACGGCAGTCGCCCGTCGCCGGTCGAGAACGTCGCGGACGGATCGACGAGATTGTGTACGCTGACGCCGAGCAGGCGCACCGGACGCGTCGCCGCGTCCGTGCGGTCCAGCAGCGCTCGTGCATGTGCGGCGATGGAGCCGATGTCGCCGACGCCGCCGGGCACGCTCTGGCTTCGCGTCACCGTCGTGAAGTCGTCGTAGCGGACCTTGAGCGTCACCGTCCGTGCGCGCAGGTGCTTGCGCTCGATCCACTCGCCACAGAGATGCGACAAGCGGTCGATCTGGTGGCGCATCACGGCGATGTCGCGGATGTCCTCGGCGTACGTGCGCTCGGCGCCGTTCGACTTGGCCACGCGGTCGGGCACCACGCGGCGCTGGTCGCGGCCCCATGCCAGTTCGGTGAGCCACGCCGCCTGCGAGCCGACCGCGGCCTGCAGCGTCGCGGCGCTCGCTGTCCGCACGTCCACGAGCCGCTCGATTCCGTGCGCGCGTAGCCGACGTGCCGTCACCGGCCCCACCCCCCACAACGCATCGATGGGCAGCTGGCAGAGGAAGGCCTCCATGCGCTCGGGCGCGATGACCGTGAGGCCATCCGGCTTGCGCCAGCCCGACGCGATCTTTGCGAGGAACTTGTTGGGCGCGACGCCTGCCGACGCGGTGAGCCCCGTCTGTTCGCGGATGGCGCGCTTGATGCGGCGGGCCACCTCGACGCCGAGCGTCTCGTGCCAGTTGTTCTCCGTCACGTCGAGGTAGGCCTCGTCGAGCGAGAGGGGTTCCACGAGCGGCGTCACCGACCGGAAGATGGCGAAGACCTGTTGCGACACGGCACGGTACTTCGAGAAGTCGGTGGGGACGATGACGAGGTCGGGGCAGAGGCGCACCGCGCGCGACATCGGGATGGCGGACCGCACGCCGAATGTGCGCGCCTCGTACGAGGCCGCACAGACGACGGCGCGGCTCTCGGGGCGGCCCCCGACGGCCACGGGCCGTCCGCGCAGCTCGGGTCGATCGCGCTGCTCGACCGACGCGTAGAACGCGTCCAGGTCGATGTGCAGGATGCGCCGGACCGGATCTGGGCGGGAGAACATAGGGCGAAGACAGCATAGCCGGGAACGTCCGGCGCCGGACGTCGGAAGGTCGGATAGGGCGCCTCTCCGAGGGGACCGGTGATTCCGGCGTCGCGCGTCGCACGTCGGAAGTCGCGACACTCCGTGCCCGACCTGGTTCGTCGCCGAACGCAGGAAGGGCGAGTCCCAGATCAGCGCTACACGCTGCCCGGTTCCGGGTACAGTGTTCCGCATGGCGCTGCTGCAGGAGTTCGCGCACCAGTTCGAGCCCGCCAGCGGGTCCACGACCACGACGCTGGTGCTGCTGCACGGCACCGGCGGCGACGAACGGGACTTGCTGCCGCTCGGGCGTGCGCTCCATCCCACCGCCGCGCTGCTCAGCCCGCGTGGGCGGGTGCTCGAAGGGGCGATGCCGCGCTTCTTCCGACGGCTGCGCGAGGGCGTGTTCGATCTCGACGACGTGCGCGCGCGTGCGCTGGAACTGGCCGCGTTCCTTGGCGAGGCCGCCGAAGCCTACAGGCTGGCCCGGGGCCGGATGGTGGCGGTCGGCTACTCGAACGGCGCCAACATCGCGCACGCGATGCTGCTGCTGCAGCCCGGGAGCCTTGCCGGTGCGGCGCTGTTCCATGCGCAGTTCGTGTTGGCGCCCGAGCCGTTGCCGGCCCTTGCCGGCACGCCCGTGTTCCTGGCCGCCGGCGAGCGCGATCCGATCGTGCCGCTGGCGGAGGCACGACGACTTGCCGACCTGCTCGCGGCCGCCGGTGCCATGGTGACGCCGTTCTGGTCGCCGGGCGGCCACGAGCTCACACGCGAGGACGTGGTGCAGGCACAGGCCTGGTTGAACTCGGCCGGGTTCGCTGCGTAGAGGGAATCACATGGATCCCGAACAGATCATCGGGCAGCTCATCGGGGGCTTTCTCGGCGGCAGGAAGAAGCGCAAGGGCGGCGGGTTCCGCGTCCCCGGCCTCGACTTCGGTGGCCACTCGTCCCGTGGCTACGGGAAGAAGCGCAGCGGGTTCATCAACGCCGGCACGCTGCTGACGGTGGGCGGTCTCATCTGGGGTGCGCTCGAG
>JAEYZV010000208.1 GCA_023427865.1 Acidobacteriota bacterium | reverse complement strand
GGGGATTGGGGATTGGGGATTGGGGATTCGGGAGTCGGGAGTCGGGATTCGGGTCGGGGCTCGACGCGGGACTCGGACTCGGGATTGGTCCGCTCAGGTACCGGCGCCACCCGTGAGCAGCGCCACGAGATCGGCATCCGCTTCCGGCAACTCCAGCGACGCCAGGTCCTCCCGGCGCACCCAGCGCATCTCCTGGCCGAGCTGCGGTGTGGGATCGCCGGTGAGCGCGGCCTCGAAGAAATGCAGTTCCACGTGCAGGTCCGGGTACGTGTGGCGCGTCGTGAGCACCGGCACGCCGACCTGCACGTCGCACCCGAGTTCCTCGCGAATCTCGCGCACGAGCGCGTCCTCGATGCTCTCGTCGTGCTCGACCTTGCCTCCCGGGAACTCCCACAGCCCGCCGAGGTGTGCCGCCTCGGCGCGGCGCGTCAGCAGGAACGCGCCGCCCCGCTCGATCACCGCCGCGCTGACCACGATGGCGCGCATCAGGGAAGGCGCTGCACGGTGGCCTCGTGCCCACCGATGCGGACGACGGTGCCGGGGTCGGTGGCGTCGCGGTGCAGCATGGCGATGCCGAGCAGCCCGCCGCGCGCCGGTGACCAGCAGGCGCTCGTCACCACGCCGGCATCCTTGTCGCCGAGCCACACTCGCTCGCCGGCGCTCCAGACCGCCGCGTCCCTCCCGTCAGGGGCGTGCTCCACCCACACGAGGCGTCTCGCCACGCGGCCCTGCCCACGATGCAGGATCCGGATCACGACCTCCTGACCGACGTAGCAGCCCTTGTCGAAGCTGATCGCGCGCGACTCGATACCGGCCTCGAGCGGAATCGTGTCCTCGTGCATGTCGACGCCGAACCGGGGTCGGCCGGCCTCGATGCGGGCCGTCTCCACCAGCCGTTCGCTTGCGGCCGGTCCCCGCGCCTGCAGTACTGCGCGCCAGGCCGCGAGTTCCTGCACCGGCGCGAACATGTCGAAGCCAGGAACGCCGAACTCCCTGGTCTGCGCCACGAACGCGCCCGTCCCGTGGAGGCTGGCCTGGCCGTGCTCGGTAAGCGTCTCGAGCGCCTCGACCGACAGGCCCGTGCACGCCGACACCGCCGCGACGGCCCGAGGGCCGAGCACGGTGAGGCAGCCGATCGCCTCCGTGACGTCGGTGACGACGACGTCCTCCATGATCACGAACTGATCGAGCCGGCTGAGGAGATGGACCCGTGCGGCCACAGGGGTCTCGAGCAGGTAGGTCTCACCCCGGTGGAAGACGCGCAGGTCCGCCACGAGGCGGCCCTGCGGCGTCAGATAGGCGGCAGCGGCGCCCTGCCCCGGCTGCAGCGACCTGACGTCCTGGGTCAACAACCCGTGCAGCCACTCGGTGGCGTCAGGGCCGCGTACCTCGAGCCGCGCGTCGCGCGTCGTGCGGTCGATCCACACGGCGTCGTCGTGCAGGTTGCGGTACTCGTCGTCGAAGGTCGCCGTCATTTTCCGGGCTGTTATCCTGTGCAAATGCCTGCAGTGCTCCGCTATTGTACGTGGCTCCTCGTGCTCGCGATCCTTGGCATCGGCGCCATGCCGGCGCATGCGCAGCAGGCGGCCGACGAGCAGTGGGACGCCACCTTCCGCATCCTCGTGCAGGGTCGGAACGTCGGCTCCGAGCAGGTCACGGTCTCGCGCGACGCCTCGGGGCTGACGCTGCGATCGTCGGGCGGCATTGCCGGCGGCGGGTACGTGCTCCGCAGCGCGGAGATCGCGTACGGGCCCGATGGCGCGCCGCTGCGCCTGCGCATCGACGCACGGCTGAAGGAGCAGCCGCTGCTCATCGATACCGTGGTGACCGGCGGCAAGGCGACGAGCAACGTGACCCAGGGCGAGTCGACGCGCGAGGTGACGCACGACGTCGCGCCGGACGCGGTGCTCCTGCCCAACAACGTCTTCTCCGCCGCCCAGGGCCTCGCGTACCGGCTGCTCCGGCTGGAGCCCGGGGCGACGCTGCCGCTCTACGTCGCGCCGCAGGCGCAGGTGCAAGCCACGCTGTCGGCCGTCGGCACCGAGCGGATGCAGACCGCTGACGGCATGTACGAGGTGCGACGCCATGTCGTCGACATCGCCAATCCGGGCCAGCCGCTCGCGGTCGTCCTGTGGGCGGAAACGAAGACGGGACGCCTGATCCGGTACTCGATCGCCGCCGCGGGCGTGGACGTGGTGCGCGAGGACCTCACCAGCGTGTTCACGCGCGAGGTCAAGGAGTTCCGCGAGAACGACCAGACGGTGCAGATCCCGGCGTTCGGATTCAACCTCGGCGCCACGATCTCGCGCCCGGCGGGCAGGGTTGCGCCGGGCAGGAAGGACAGGAACGTCGAGGAGTTGCCGGCCATCGTCCTGGTCGGCGGCTCCGGCAACATCGATCGCGAGTCGGTGGCGTACGGCATCCCGGTGATGGGGCAGCTGGCCGGCCTGCTCGCCGACGCCGGCTACCTCGTGGTGCGCTACGACAAGCGCGGCGTCGGCCAGAGCGGCGGCCGCGCAGAATCGGCGACGCTTGCCGACTACGCCGAGGACCTGCGCTCGGTGGTCAAGTGGCTGCGCAAGCAGAAGGACGTCGACGACAAGCGCGTGTACGTCGTCGGACACAGCGAGGGCGGCGCGGTGGCGATGCTCGCTGCCGCGCGCACGAAGGACATCAAGGCCGTGGTGACGATCGCCGCGCCCGGCATGAAGGGCAGCGAGCTCGTGCTCGAGCAACAGCGTCGCGCGCTCGAGACGCTGAAGATCAGCGACGAAGAGAAGCAGAAGCGCGTGGCGTTGCAGAAGCAGATCCAGAATGCCGTGCTGACCGGCGAGGGGTGGGACGGCGTGCCCGAGGCGCTGCGCAAACAGGCCGAGACGCCGTGGTTCCGCAGCCTGCTGGCCTTCGATCCCGCGCCCGTCATGAAGCGGATCGAGCAGCCGTTGCTCATCGTCCACGGCGAGCTCGACAAGCAGGTGCCGATCGCGAACGCGGAACTGCTGAACGGCCTCGCGACGCAGCGCAAGAAGGGCACTGCCACCCTCGTGCTGGTGCCGGGGGTCAATCACCTGCTCGTGCCGGCGACGACCGGCGAGATCTCCGAGTACCCCAACCTCTCGGATGCACGCGTCAGCCCGGAGGTCGCCAAGGCGATCGTCGACTGGCTATCGCAGCTTCGGGCCCGGTAGGGCCGGCTGTCCCAGCCTGGCCGTCCCCGGCTGTCCCAGCCTGGCCGTCCCCGGCTGTCAGCCGCCCGGCTGCATGCGCGTCTGCTGCGGGGAGAAGGCCCGCTGGGCCAGCGGGCCCTACCTCACTCGTAGCGAAGGGGTTCGATCGGGTCGAGTCGTGAGGCACGGAGCGCGGGCAGCAGGCCCGCGATGATGCCGACGATCATCAGGATCGCCGTGCACACGCCGAGCAGCTCCATCGACAACACCAGGTGGATGTCGGTCTGCCGCGACAGGTCGTCGAGCAGCTCGGCGAGGAACGGCCGCGGGCTGAAGGCCCAGACCATGGCCCACGAGGCGGCGACGCCGGCCGCGCCGCCGAGGAACGTGATGATGAACGCCTCGACGAGGAACTGCAGGAGGATCTCGCGCCGGCGAGCCCCGAGCGCCTTCCGGATGCCGATCTCGCGCGTCCGTTCCGTGACCGACACGAACATGATGTTCATGATGCCGACCCCGCCAATGGCGAGCGTCAGCACGCCGATGAACGTGAGCACGTACTTCAGGCCGCTGATGATGCCGTTGATCATCGCGACGTTCTCGACCGAGTCGTTGATGTTGACCGCGCGCTCGTCGGTGGCCTCGAATCGGTACTTGCGGGCGAGCACCTCACGCACCTGGCGCAGCGCGCGCTGCTGCTGCAGCGGGTTGACGGTCTGCAGCACGATGGTGCTCACGTATGTCGTGTCCTGCAGCTCACCCATCGTCGTGTACGGAATGAACGCGCAGTACTTGTCGGGCGCGAAGTACGAGGACATCTGGACCTTGTCCTCCATCACGCCGACCACCTCGAACGGCCGGTTGCCGATGCGCACCGTCTGGCCCACCGCGTGCTGCGCGCCGAACAGCTTCCGCGCGACCTCGTAGCCGAGGAACACCACGCGCCGGCGGTCGGCCACGTCTTCGTCCGACAGCCAGCGCCCCTGGCCCTTCGCGGGACGCTCGCCACGCATCGAGCCGTACGGGACGGCCACCCCACGCACGGCAAACGTCGAGGACCGGTCGCCGTAGGTGATGGGCAGCCGGTTGACGTACTCGGGGCTCGCCATCCGTATCGCCGGCAACTCGGCGACGGCCGCGACGTCCTCGGGCTTCAGCCGTATGCGCCTGCCGGCGCGCTGGCCGCCGGCCTGCATGCTCGTCTGGCCGGGGAACATCACCGCGACGCCCTCGCCGAACGCGTTCCGGAAGCCGACCATGATCGCCTCCTGGAAGCCGTTGCCGTAGGCGAGCAGCATCACCACCGACACGATGCCCCACGAGATGCCGAGCATCGAAAGGCCGGCACGCAGCCGGTTGCGCGACACGCCGTACGCCGCCTCGCGCACGACCTCCTTGAGCAGCTGCAGGGTACGCGCCGCGCCACGCACGCGACGCACCGGTGCCATCGGAATCGCGTTGTCGAGGGTGGCGAGTTCAGGAGGAGTCATCGGAGACGCTCGCATCTGGAATTGGAAACTGGAGATTGGAAATTCAGGAGCTACGCGCCGGCGCCAGACGTCGGCGCGCATCTCATTCCGCATTTCCAATTGCCGTGTTCTACATCTCGTATCGGAGCGCTTCGGTCGGCGGCAACTGCGCGGCGCGGCGGGCCGGCAGCGTCGACGAGACGATGCCGATGAGCACCAGCGCGCCGAGCGCGAGCAGCGCGTTCGGCCAGGTGATGATCATTCCGGCAAAGCGGATCGGCAGCGTCGCTGCCGTGTTGACGAGCGTACACAACCCGACGCCGATCAGCATGCCGATGCCGCCGCTGATCAACGTGAGGAAGAACCCCTCGAGGAAGAACTGCCGCTGGATCGTCCGCGTCGTCGCCCCGAGCGCCTTGCGCACGCCGATCTCGCGCGTGCGGTCTTTCACGGCGATCAGCATGATGTTCATCACGCCGATGCCGCCGAGTGCGAGCGTGACGAGCCCGACGACCCGGAAGAAGCTCGCCATGCCCGAGATCATCCTGTCGAAGAACATCGTCTGCAGCGACGTGTCCCAGACGTTGATCGCGTCGCGATCGTCGGGATTGAAGGCCTTGCGCCTGGCGAGGATCCCGCGGATCTCCTGCTCGAGCGGCCAGTCGACGTCCTCGACACGACCCGTGCGCGCGTTGAGCACGGTCGTCAGGTTGTCGATGACCTCCTGGTGCGGCATCACGAGCATCTGGTTGATGCTGCCGGGCGCCGCGTCCGGGCGCGGCAGGTGCTTCTGCATCACCGCGAACGGCACGAAGATCTTGTTGTTGTCGGGGCCGCTGTAGCTGCTGTCCTGGTCCTTGCGCCGGATGCGGCCGACCACGGTGTACGGCGTGCCGTTGACGAGCAGCGGCTCGCCGACCGGGTCGCGATCGCCGAACAGCTGCTTGGACATCTCCCAGCCGATCACGGCCACCTGGCTCTCGTTCTGCTCGTCGCTCCAGTTCAACTGCCGGCCGAGGTCCACCTCGATCGTCCGCATGAACATGTAGGGCGGTTCCACCCCGTGGATGGTGACCGACGCCTCGTTGTAGGCGCTCTTGACCTTCGTGCCGCGCTGGATCTCGGGGCTCACCATGTTCACGAGCCGCCCCTGCGCCTTCACCGCCCGGGCGTCGTCCACCGTCAGCGTGATCAGGCGGCCGGCACGCTCACCGCCCGCCTGCATCGTCGTCCGCGAGCCCCAGACGATGCTCATGTTGCGGCCGAACTCGCGCAGAACGGCGTCGTTGCCGCGGCGGAACCCTTCGCCGAGCGCCGACAGCACCACGATCGACACGATCCCCCACATGATGCCGAACATGGTGAGGAAGCTCCGGAGCTTGTTGGCCCGGAGGTTGTCGATCGCCTGGAAGAACGATTCGCGCATGGGAGGTTCACCGTCGGGCAGCTCGGGGAGCTGCCCCTACCCTCGAGAAGCTATGGCGCGTGGAAGATCCGCCGACGTGCGGCCTGGCGCCGCGCCGCGGGTTACCCGAACGCGCCCGCCGGCCACTACGACGGCAGGATGACCCTGTCGCCCTTCTTCACGCCGTCGAGCAGCTGGGCGCGCGTGCCGTTGCTGATGCCGACCTTCACCGGCACCTTGCGGCGCCCCGTCGGTTCGTTCGGGTCGAAGAGATCGACGAAGGCCTGCCGGCTCGCGTCGTAGCTGAGCGCAGCTTCCGGCACGATCAGCGAGTCGGGCCGCTCCTCGAGGATGATCTCCGCGTTGGCCGTCATGTTGGCCTTCAGCTCGTTGCCCGGGTTGTCGATCGAGACCTTCACCTCGAACGTCGTGACGTTGTCCTTCTCGGTGCCCATCGGCGAGATCAGCGTCACCCGCCCGGCGAACTTGCGGTCCTTGAAGGTCTCGACGCTGATGCGCGCCGGCTGCTCGTACCGCACGTGACCGATGTCGGCCTCGTCCACCTTGCCGCGCACGAACACTTCCTCGATGTCGCCGAGCGTCATCACGAGCGTGGCGTTGGCGCCGAGGTTGAGGATCGACGAGACGGGGCTGCCCACCTCGACGTCGCGCGTGAGCACCATGCCGGCGATCGGCGCACGGATCGTCGCGTTGCGCAGTTCCTCCTCGGCGCGCTCGAGCGCCGCCCGCGCCTGGGCCACCTGCGCACCGGCCTCCGAGACCTTCGCCTGCGACACCACCAGCTGGCCGCGCGCGGCCTTCTGCCGGTTCACGGCAAGCTCGTACTCGCTCTGCGCCGTATCGAGCTCCGACTGCGGCATGAGTTTCTGCGCCGCGAGATCCTGCGCGCGACGCGCAGCCCGGCGGGCGAACTCGACGTCGGGCCCCTCGGCCTCGATACGGTTCTTCTCGAGCTGGGCTCTGGCCGCCTTCAGCGCCGCTTCGGCGGCCTGCACGTTGGCACTCGCTTCGCGAACGCGAGCCAGGAGGTTCTCCTTGTCGAGCTCGGCGAGGACGTCGCCAGCCTTGACCACGTCGCCGACATCGACGCGGAGGCGCTCGATGATGCCGTTGGCCTTCGACTTGATCTCGACCTTCGTGATTGGCTCCACCTTGCCGGTCGCGACGACCGACCGCACCATCGTGTCCTGCTCGACGGTGGCGAGCCTCGAGGGCTCGAACGTCGCCTTGGCCGGCGTCATGCTCGACCAGGCGTAGAGGCCGCCGCCAACGAGCACGGCACCGACCGTCGCCATCCCCAGGCGCTTGTTCATCTTGGTCATCATCGGCAACTCCGGGGCCGCGAACGGCCGATTTCCCGAACGCTGACATTTGACGGAACGGTCAGCCGGTGGGTTCATCTCGGCGTACAATCAGCCGCCATGGTCATCGGGATCCCCCGAGAACTTCAGCCCGGCGAAGACCGCGTCGCCCTCGTTCCCGCCAGCATCCCGCCTCTCGTGAAGTCCGGGGCCGAGGTCGTGGTCGAGCGGGGCGCGGGCAGCCGCGCGGGGTTCCCGGACGACGCCTACACGGCAGCCGGGGCACGACTCGGCTCGCGCGACGAGGTCTTCGGGCAGGCCGACGTCCTCCTGCAGGTACGGACGCCAGGGGCGGCCGGGGTGCATGGCACCGCGGATTTGGAGCGGCTGGGCCCGAAACACACGGTCATCGGCTTTGCCGATCCGCTCGGCGCGCCGGAGGCAGCGGGTGCGCTCGCGGCCCGTGGCGCCACCACCATCGCGATGGAGCTCGTGCCGCGGATCACCCGCGCCCAGAGCATGGACGCCCTCTCGTCGATGGCAAACGTCGCCGGCTACAAGGCCGTCCTGCTGGCAGCCGCGACGCTGCCGCGGCTGTTCCCGATGATGATGACGGCGGCCGGCACCATCTCCCCGGCGCGCGTGTTCGTGATCGGCGCCGGGGTGGCCGGCCTCCAGTCCATCGCCACGGCAAAGCGCCTGGGCGCCAGAATCGAGGCCTACGACGTCCGACCCGCCGTGAAGGAGCAGATCGAGAGCCTGGGCGCCAAGTTCGTCGAACTCCCGCTCGACACCGCGGCCGCCGAGGGGCAGGGCGGCTACGCCGCCGCACAGGACGAGTCCTTCTACCGGCGCCAGCGCGAGACGATGGCCCGCGTGGTGGCCCACAGCGACGTCGTGATCACGACCGCGGCCATCCCCGGGAAGAAGTCACCCGTGCTCATCACCGGCGACATGGTCGCGTCGATGCCGCCAGGCTCGGTCATCGTCGACCTCGCGGCCGAGCGCGGCGGCAACTGCGAGCTGACGGTGGCCGATCAGTCGATCGTCGCCCACGGCGTGACGATCCACGGACCGACGAACCTTGCCGCCACGGTGCCCTTCCACGCGAGCCAGCTGTATGCGAAGAACCTGACCACGCTGCTCGCGCACCTGCGCGACAAAGCCGGGGCGCTCGCCATCGATCCCGACGACGAGATCACGCGAGAGGTCCTGGTCACCCATCGCGGCGAGGTCGTCGCGCCTCGGCTGCGCGAACTGCTCGGCCTGCCGCCGCTTGCAGCCCCGGCCGCTGCCACCGCACCGGCGTGAGCGGTCGTACGACATGTGGATTCTGAGGACGGTCCAGGGCCACGAGCCCGTGCTGACGTTTCGGTTGATGCCGGGCACCATCAAGACGCTCGGCCGCGCCGTGCGCGCCGACTTCATCGTCGACGCGGCGATGGTCTCGCGCCTGCACTGCCGCCTCACCGCACAGCCAACGGGCCAGCTCGAGGTCGAGGACCTGCAGAGCACCAACGGCACCTACGTGAACGGTCGGCGCGTCCACAAGGCGACGTTGCTGCCCGGTGACACGCTGCGCGTCGGCCGCGTCGACCTCGTGCTCGTCCACGCGCCCCTGAACCAGGTGGACACGACCCTCGAGGCCGGCGGCTGAGAAATTGGAAATGGGAAATGGGAAATGTTCGACGACGTCGAGCATCTCCGACTCATTGCGCATTCCAATTTCGAATTTCAGAATTTCAGAATTTCCGCCCGCCCCCGGCGCTCACCGCGCGTAGCCCTGCCCGGGGCGGATGAGAAATCGGGAATGGGAAATGGGAAATGTTCGACGACGTCGAGCATTTCCGACTTATTGCGCATTTCCAATTCCAAATTTCAAATTTCCGCAATCTCCCGCAGGAACGGGTTCGTCCGCCGCTCCTCGCCGATCGTCGTCTTCGGACCGTGTCCGGGATACACGATGCAGGCGTCACCAAGCGGAAACAGGACGTCGCGCACCGAGCGCAGCAACGTCTCGTAGTCGCCGCCAGGCAGGTCCGTGCGGCCGACCGAGCCCGCAAAGAGCGTGTCGCCGACGAACAGGTGCTCGCCCGGCGCGCCTTCCGGCCCGACCTGCAGGCAAACCTGGCCCGGACTGTGCCCCGGCGTGTGGTGCGCCCGTACGGCGTAGCGGCCGAAGGACCACGTCGGCTGCTCGTCGAACCATGCGTCGATTGGCGGCTGCGGCTCCATGCGGATGCCGAACGCAATCCCCTGCTGCACGGCGCGTTCGTAGAGGAACAGGTCGTCGCGGTGCAGCACGAGCGGCACGTCCCATTCCCGCTTGGCGGCGTTGCACCCCGAGATGTGATCGAGGTGCGAGTGCGTCAACATGATGTAGCGCACGGCGGCGCCGATCCGGCGGACGGCGGTGATGAGCTCGCCGACCTCGTCGCCGGGATCGATCACGATCGCCTCCCCTGTCTCAGGGCAGGCGACCACGTAGCCGTTCTTGGCAAACGGCGGCACGGCAAACGACTCGATCAGCATGACGGTCTCACTCGCACACATTCGGGCAGCGGCACGCCGCATCGCGGGCCACGTGCGGCGTACGCCGCTCCTGCGTGCCGACGGGCTCTCGCAGGCAACCGGGCGTGACGTCTGGCTGAAGCTCGAAACCCTGCAGTACACGCGGGCCTTCAAGCGGCGCGGCGCCTGCAATGCGCTGCTGGCCCTTGCCGAGCGCGAACCGCGGCTGCCGCCGGTGATCACCGCGTCGGCGGGCAACCATGGTGTGGCGCTTTCGAGCGTCGCGCAGGAGCTCGGCGCCGCGCTGACGATCTACGTCCCCGGCGACGCCCCTCGCGCCAAGCTCGATCGGCTCGTCGGCCCGGGCGTGACGATTGTCGCCGAGTGCAGCGACTACGACGACGCCGAAGCGCGCGCGCTGGCTGCGGCGGCCGGCGGGGCAGGCGTCTTCATCTCGGCCTACAACAACCCCGACGTGATCGCAGGTGCGGGCACGATCGCGCTCGAGGTGCTCGAGGACCTGCCAAATGCCGGCGCCCTCATCGTGCCGACCGGGGGCGGCGGACTGTTGTCGGGCGTGGCGCTCGGGTGCGACGGCCGGGTGCCCGTCGTCGGCATCGAGCCGGCCGTGAACCCGGCGTTCACCGAGGCGCTGCGCGCTGGCCGCACGACGCACATAGTCGCGGGCCACTCGCTTGCCGATGGGTTGCTCGGGAACCTGGAGCCCGGCGCGCTCACGTTCGACCTCGTGCGAGCGCTCGGCGTCCCCGTGCACCTCGCCGCGGAGGCATACGTCCACAACGCCGTTCGCGCGCTGTTCGACCATGAAAGACTCGTGACCGAGGGGGCGGGGGCGATTGGCCTCGCCGCCCTTCTCGAAGGCACGATCGCGTACCTGCCTGACCCGAACGTCCTGATCGTCACCGGCGCCAACATCGACGCGGCCACGTTCGCCCGCGTGATCTCGAGTCCGACGACCTGAAAGGCGACGGCCACCAGGCGCGCGGCGCGCTCGGGGAGCTCGCCCACCTGGGCTTGCTCGGACGGATCTCGACGCGGCTCGGCAGGCTTCGTGCCGAGTGCCCGAGCAGATCGAACACCACCTCTGCGACATCGTCTGCCGAGAGCTTCCAGTCGTGCTCGGCCGAGTCACCCCCGGCAGAGAACGCCGTCTGCACCGATCCCGGCATGATCGTGGAAACGCGGATGTCGTCCTGGCGCACCTCGAGCATCAGCGACTCCGCGAAGGCGTTCAGCCCCGCCTTGGACGCGCAGTAGGCCGCGCCGCCCATGAAGGAGTTGCGCCCCGCAAGGCTGCTGATGTTGATGATCCAGCCGCCGCCCCGCTGCTTCAGCGCCGGAATTGCCGCCTTGGAGCACAGGAATACCCCGGTGAGGTTGGTGGCGATGAGCCGCTGCCACTCCTCCACCTTCATGTCGGCCACGTTGACGAACTTGCCGACGCCGGCGTTGTTCACGAGCGAGTCGAGACCGCCGAAGCGCTCGACCGCCGTCCGGACGAGCACGTCGGCCACCTGCGGATCCGCCACGTCGCCGCGCACCGGCGCCACGGCATCGCCGAGCCCCGATACCACGGCGTCCAGATGGTCCTGCGATCGTCCCGAGACGACGACGCGCGCGCCACGCGCGACGTAGCCCCGCACGATGGCCAGGCCGATGCCGCGTGTGCCCCCCGTGACGATGGCGACGTGTCGGTCGAGTTGAGGCGAGGAAGTCATGCCCTTACACTACCCGGGTCGCGCGGCGACTGCCACGCCTTCCCTCATGCCCTTCGTCGCCATCCTCGGAGCCGGCCCGCTCGGCGGCGCTCTCGCGTACGCGCTGGCGAACCGTGCCCGGTTCGACGAGGTGCGCCTGGTGGATCCCGACAAGACCATTGCCGCCGGCAAGGCACTCGACATCCTGCAGTCGGGTCCGGTGGATGGCTACAGCACGTCGGTCACCGGCCATGCCTCGCTTGACGCAGCGCAGGGGGCGTGGGTCATCGTGCTTGCCGATCCCGTCCAGCCGGAGCCACTCGCGCACCTGAAGGAACTGCACCGGCGCTCCCCGGGCGCAACCATCGTCTGCGCCGATGCCGCGCACCAGCTCGTGCTCGCCCGCGCCGTTGCGACAGGTGCCGTCCCGCCGGACAAGCTCATCGGGTCGGCCCCGGCTGCCGCGGCGGGCGCGGCACGCGCACTGCTGGCGCTCGAGTTGGACACGAGCCCGGCTGCGGTCCACGTCGGCGTCGCCTCGGACGACGGGTTCGGCCCCTGCCGGATCGACTGGACGACGACCACGTTCGACGGAGAGCCGGCCGAGGCCAGCCTGCGTCGGGAGCGCCGAGCGCGAATGGACGAACGCATGGCAGCCCTCTGGCCGCCGGGCCCCCTCACCCTGGCGGCCGCGGGTGCTCGCGTGGCCGAGGCGGCGTGGTTCGGCACGCGTCGCGCCCTCCCCTGCTGGTGGGTCACCGACGGCGGCGCGGGCGCACCCGGTGTCCACAAGGTCCGCTTCGCCGCGGGCGGACGGGCAACGGCGGTATCCGCCTCCGGTGCTGCCGGTGCAGCCCTCGTGGCCGCCCGCGCGGGCCGCTGACGTGCTCACCGCGTTCCTCGTCGTCGTCTTCCTCGTCGGCGTCAACGCGCTCTACGTCGCAGCCGAGTTCGCCGCGGTGTCGGTGCGGCGCAGCCGTATCCGGCAGCTTGCCGAGGATGGCTCGTCGGTGGCGGCACGGCTGTCGCCGGTGCTCGAGTCCCCCGTGGAACTCGACCGCTACATCGCCGCGTGCCAGATCGGCATCACGCTGTCGAGTCTCGTGCTCGGCGCCTATGGCCAGGTGGCGTTCGGCCAGCCGCTGTCGCAGCTGTTGGAGGACAGGTTCGGGATGGACGCGGTCGCGTCCGCCTCGACGGCAGCGCTCGCCATCCTCGTGTTGCTGACCGTCGGACAGATGGTCACAGGCGAGCTCGCGCCCAAGTCGCTCGCACTTCAGTACCCCACCGAGCTGTCGCTCTACACCTATTGGCCGATGCGCTTCTCGCTCTGGGCGCTCGGTCCCTTCATCTGGTTCCTCAACGGCTCGGGCACGCTCATCCTCCGTATGCTCGGCAGCAGTCACGGCGCCCACCGCCACGTGCACTCGCCGGAGGAGATCGAACTGCTGATCGCCGAGAGCCACGACGGCGGGCTCCTGGAGCCGGACGAAGTTCGCAGGCTGCAGCGCGCGCTCCGCTTCAGTCTTCGCACGGCCGCGCAGTTGATGACGACGCGCGACCGCATGCAGGCCATCGAGGTGTCCACGCCGATGGAGGACGTGCTGGCACTCGCACTCGACTCGGCACAGGCGCACGTGCCCGTCTACCGCGGCACGCTGGATCGCGTGGAAGGCTTCCTCAACACCAAGCGCCTGCTCGTGAGGCATGTCGAGGGGCGCCCGGTGCGGACGCTGCGTGAGGTGCTGCAGCCCGCCACCGTCGTCGCCGAGACCATGACGGGCGACCGCCTCCTCGCGGAGCTGCGGCGCCGCCGCACGCACCAGGCGATCGTCGTCGATGAACGGAAGGCAGTCGTCGGCATGGTCACGCTCGACGACATCCTCTCGTCGCTGCTCGGCCCGACACCCGACGAGTTCACCCAGTCCACGCTGCGCAGCAATGCACCTCGCGCCACGAGGTCGCGAGCATGATCACGCTCCTCGTCATCGTCGCGGTGCTGGTGCTGCTCAACGGCCTGTTCGTCGCGGCGGAGTTCGCCATCGTCGGAACGCCGCGCGTGGCGATCGAGAAGCGCGCGGCCGGGGGCAGCATTGTCGCCGGGCGCGCCCACGCGATCCTCGACGATCCCCGCCGGCAGGATCGCTTCATCGCCACGGCGCAGCTCGGGATCACGCTGGCGAGCCTCGGACTCGGCATGTACGGCGAACACGAGGTCGCCGTGCGTCTCGTGCCCTGGCTCGAAGGTCTGGGCGCGGCCAAGTACGTCGCCTCGCACACGCTGGCGAGCATCCTCGCGGTGGCGGCGCTCACCTACGTGCACATCGTGTTCGGCGAGATGGTGCCCAAGTCGATCGCGCTGCAGCGCGCCGAGCGGACGGTGCTGTGGATCACGCCCGTGATGCTGGTCATCCAGGCGATCTGCTACCCGCTGGTGCTGGCGCTGAACGCGCTGGGGAACTTCCTGCTCCGCCTCATCGGAGTGCGGCGGCACCAGACCTCGCATGAGCACGTGTATTCGCCGGAGGAACTGGCCCTCATCGTGCGCGAGAGCCAGGCCGGCGGGATGCTGCGTGAGGAGGCTGGCCGGATCCTGCGCGAGCTGTTCGAGTTCGGCGAGCTCACCGCGCGCGAGGTGATGACGCCGCGCGTGCGCCTGGCGGCCCTGCCGCTCGGGGCGGACGCTGCAACGGTGACGACCCTCGTGCACGAACGGCCCTACACGCGCTATCCCGTGTACGAGGGCGACATCGACCAGCTGACGGGCATGGTGAACGTCAAGGACCTGCTGCTGCTCCAGACACGCGGCGCGGCGCTTTCGGCCGATATCGTGCGTCCGATTCCCGCCGTCCCCGAGACGGCCACACTGGACGTCGTCCTCGAGGAGCTTCGTGATGCGCGAGCGCAGATGGCCGTGGTCATCGACGAGCACGGTGGGACGGCCGGCGTGATCACGCACGAGGACCTGTTCGACGAGGTGATCGGCGAGGTGGCCGAGGGCGCGAGCGAGCACACGAGCATCTACCGCGACGCGGGCGGGGTGCTCCACGTCAGCGGCACGTCGCGCGTCGAGGAAGCGGGCGAAGCGCTGGGCGTGGCGCTCGAACACGACGAGGTGGACAGCGTCAGCGGGTTGATCCTGACGCTCCTCGGCCGTCAACCGCGCGTCGGCGACGTCGTCACGTACGACCACGTGCGGTTCGAGGTCGTCGAAGTCGAGGGACGCGGCGTGAAGGAGTGCATCGCGGCGCTCGAGACGCCGCCCGCGGACGAAGCGCCGTCGACGGCAGGCAGTCGGTAGGTAGGGTTCGCTCCCCGAGCGTGGCCCATGGCCGGCCCGGCTGGGACAGCCGGCCCTACCGTTCGAGCCCATCGCCGGTCCGGCTGGGACAGCCGGCCCTACCGTTCAAGCCCATGGCGGGCCCGGCTGGGACAGCCGGCCCTATCCTTCGAGTGTGCGGCCGAACACGCGGCACATGTTCGAGATCACGTGGTCCTCGACCTCCGACATGGGCGGTGCGGCGCCAAGCAGGCGCGCGAGCGACGTCACTCCGTAGTCCACGATCCCGCAGGGCACGATCAGGCCGAAGTCACCGAGATCGGTGGTCACGTTGAGCGCGAAGCCGTGGCTCGTGACCCACCGCGACAGCCGCACGCCGATGGCGGCCACCTTCTCGTCGCCCACCCAGACGCCGGTCAGTCCCGGTTTCCGGCCCGCCGCCAGTCCGTAGGCGCCGCACACGCCGATGAGCACGTCTTCGAGGTCGCGGACGTACCGGTGCGCGTCCATGCGGTCCGGCTTCAGGTCGAGGATCGGGTACCCGACGAGTTGCCCGGGGCCGTGGTAGGTCACGTCGCCGCCGCGGCCCGACTCGAACAGCGCGACGCCCCGGGCCCGCAACTCGGCATCTGTGGCGAGCACGTGCGTCCGAGACTGCCGCACCTTCACGCCAAGGGTGATGACGGGCGGATGCTGCAGGAGGACCAGCGTGTCGGGGATCTCGCCGGCCTTGCGCGCGGCGACGAGGTCGGCCTGCAGCGCCAGGCCGGTCTCGTAGGGCACGAGACCGGCGCGCTGCACCCGGAGCGGGGGCATCAGGCCCAGTGCTCGAGCGCGGCCTTGACCTTGCTCATGAACTCGTCGGCCACCGCGCCGTCCACGAGCCGGTGGTCGTACCCGAGCGTGAGATAGCCACGCTGCCGGATCGCGATCATGTCGTCCACGACGACGACCCGCTTCTCGATGGTGCCGACGGCGAGGATCGCGACCTGCGGCTGGTTGATGATGGGCATGCCGAAGAGCGTGCCGAACGAGCCCGGGTTGGTGATCGTGAACGTGCCGCCCTGCACGTCCTCGGGCTTGAGCTGTTTGGCGCGCGCCCGGGCCGCGACGTCGGCAATCGCCCTGGCCATGCCGAGCAGGCTCTTCTCGTCGGCCTTGTGCACGACCGGCACCACGAGCCCCCAGTCGAGCGCCACGGCGAAGCCGAGGTTGACGTCCTTCTTGTAGACGACCTTGTCCCCGTCGATTGCGGCGTTGAGCAACGGCACCTCGCGCAACGCGTCGGCGATCGCTTCCGAGATGAACGCCAGGTACGTGAGCTTGACGCCAGCGCGCTCGAATTCGGCCTTCGCAGCCTCGCGCGCGGCGGCCACGCGGGTGAAGTCCACCTCGAACACCGAGTGCACGTGCGCCGACGTCTGCCGGCTGTAGATCATGTGCTCGGCGATCTTCCGGCGCATCACCGACATCGGCTGCACGTCCACCGGCTCCCCCGGCTGATACGCCGGGATGTGCAGCCCGCCCGCGTGTCCCCGTCCGGAGGCCGGCGCCATGCGCCCGCGATCGTCGATGTACTCGAGGATGTCGCGCTTGGTGACGCGGCCGCTGATGCCCGACCCCTGCAGCTCCGCGATGTCCACGTGGTGCTCGGCCGCAATGCGGCGCACGAGCGGCGACGACTTCTGCCGGCGCCGTGCGTCGGTCGCCTCGTCTGCCGACAGTTCCCCCGACGGGCTGACGCCGTCGCCAGCGCGAGCCGGCACGTCACGCCGGGCCGGCTGGCCCGCCACATCGACGCCGCGCGTGTCGGGAGCCTGTGCCGACGTCTCCGGGCCGAAAGCGGTCCCGTCGGGTTGGGGCGTTGCCGCCACGGCCGCCTCAGGGCCACCGCTGGGGGCCGCCGCGCCCGGCCCGTCACCCGGTGCGCCAAGCACGGCCACGACCGTGTCGATGGGCACGGTGTCGCCCTCGTGTACGCGGATCTCGAGCACGACGCCGGCCGCCGGCGCCGGGATCTCCGCGTCCACCTTGTCGGTGGAGATCTCGAACAACGGCTCGTCACGGTCGACACTGTCGCCGACCTTCTTGATCCAACGGACGACGGTGCCCTCGGCGACCGATTCGCCCATCTGGGGCATCACCACGTTTGTCGGCATAGCACCTCAGCCTGCGGCCTGCGGCCTACAGCCTACCCGAGTCGGGCAGGCCGCAGGGCAGGCTGCCGGCTACATGTGAATCGGCGCCCCGTGCGTCGCGTGCGCCGCCTCGCCCACGGCCTCCGACATCGTGGGGTGTGCCTGGATCGTGCGGATCAGCTCCTCGACCGTGCACTCGAGACGGAGGGCGAGCGTCGCCTGGGCGACGAGCTCGGTCGAGCGCAGGCCGATCATGTGGACCCCGAGGATCTCGTCGTACTTCTTCTCGGCGACGATCTTCACGAAACCCTCGGTCTCGTTGGCGATCTTGGCGCGCCCGAGGACCCCGAAGGGGAACGAGCCGACCCGCACGTCGTAGCCGCGCTCCTTTGCCTGCTCCTCGGTGAGTCCGACGCTGCCGATCTCCGGGTCGCAGTACGTGCAGGCCGGCACGTGGTCGTACGTGATCGGCCGCACCTGGTGCCCGGCGATGCGCTCGGCGGCGAGGATGCCCTCGGCCGAAGACAGGTGCGCCAACTGCTTGTGCGCGCCCGTGCCGAGCGTGACGACGTCGCCCACCGCGGAGATGCCAGGCACGCTCGTGCGCATCAACTCGTCCACCTTGATGTACCCGCGCTCCATGACGAGCCCGACGTCCTCGGCGCCAAGTCCGTCGGTGACCGGCCCACGCCCGGTCGCCACGAGCAGGTACTCGGCCGACAGCGTCTCGGTCTTGCCGTCCGGGAGTTCCGCCGTCACCTCCACCGAGTCGCCCTTGTTGACGGCCTGTGTGACCTTCGTGCCCGTCAGCACGCGGATCTTCTTCTTCCGGAAGCTCTTTCCGAGGGCATCCGACACCGCGGCGTCCTCGTTGGGCACGATGCGTGGCAGCAGTTCGATGACGGTGACGTCGGCCGTACCGAAGCTGTTGAAGATCGACGCGAACTCGACTCCGACGGCGCCACTGCCCATCACGATGATCGATTTCGGAACCTCACGCAGGTTCATCGCCTCGGTGCTCGTGATGATCCGCTTGTAATCGAACGCGATGCCCGGGACGCTGCGCGGCGAGGATCCGGTGGCGACGATGATCTCCTTGCCGGCGCTCAGCTTCGTCGCGGTGCCGGAGGCATCGGTGACCTCCAGTTCGCCCTTGCCGAGCAGGCGGGCGGTGCCCTTGATCCACTCGATCTTGTTCTTCTTGAACAGCAGGCCGATGCCGCCGGTGAGTCCCTTGACGATCTTGTCCTTGCGGTCCTGCACCACGTTCATGTCGAGGCCGACCGCCGCCTCGCCGAGCGTGATGCCCCACTCCCTGGCCGCGCGGGCCACCTTGAACGCGTGCGCGTGCTCCAGCAGGGCCTTGGTCGGGATGCAGCCCCAGTTCAGACAGGTGCCGCCGAGCACGCTCTCTCGCTCCACGACGGCCGTCTTCAGCCCGAGTTGGGCGGCCCGAATGGCTGCCACGTACCCGCCGGTGCCCGCGCCGATCACCACGACATCGAATGCGCTCGCCAACCCCTGCTCCTTGCCAGTGAGGGCGCGTGCCTTGGCGGCACGTCCACCCGGGAAATCCGTGCTCCGACGGTCGGTGGTCGATAACGCCGACCCCGATCCGGGAAAACTCCCAATTATGGATCGTCACGCGACCGGCGCGGGCTCTTCGGTAAGATGCAGGCGCCACCGATGCCCTCCCCCCAGAAGACCATCCTCATCGTCGACGACGATGAGGGGATGCGCGACACGCTGACGGCCATCCTGAAGCGCGACTACAGGGTGATGACCGCCTCCTCGGCCGAGGACGGGCTGTCGCGCCTGCGGCAGGCGCGCGTGGACCTGATGCTGCTCGACGTGCGGCTGCCCGGCATCGGCGGGCTCGAGATGCTCAAGCAGGTACGTGAGCTGCGGGGGGAAATCGAGGTGATCATGATCTCGGCGATCACCGACGTCGAGACCGCAGTGCAGGCGATGAAGCTCGGCGCCTACCACTACATCACCAAGGAGTTCGACTACGACGCGCTGCGTGCCCTCGTGCGCAACGCAAGCGAGCGGCAGGACCTCAAGAACCGTGTCGAGTCGCTGACGGCGCAGGTCGAGGCGCAGGACGAGGAGTTCGTCACTGGCACGAGCGCGCCGATGCGGGCCGTGGTCGCCCTCGTCCAGAAGGTGGCGCCCCTGGACACGACGGTGCTGATCACCGGCGAGAGCGGCACCGGCAAGGAGATGCTGGCCCGCCGCATCCATGCCGAGTCCGATCGGCGCAAGGGCCCGTTCATCGCCGTCAACCTCGCCGCGATCCCCGGCGATCTCGTGGAGAGCACGCTGTTCGGGCACGAGCGCGGTGCGTTCACGGGTGCCGTGCGCCAGCAGCTCGGCAAGTTCGAGCTCGCCAACGCCGGCACGCTGTTCCTCGACGAGATCGGCGACCTGCGGCTCGACCTGCAGGCCAAGCTGCTGCGGGCCATCCAGGAGAACGAGATCGAGCGGGTCGGCGGGCGCCACCCGATCCGCGTCGACTTCCGTCTCGTGGTCGCCACCAACGCCGACCTCACGCAGGCGGTGCGGAGTGGCCGGTTCCGCGAGGACCTGTTCTACCGGATCAACGTCATCCCGGTGCGGCTGCCGCCGCTTCGCGACCGCATGGAGGACCTCGCGCAGCTCCTCGAGGTGTTCATCGGCCGCTACGCGCTCCGCTTCCGCAAGGCCGTCCGCGGCATCGAGCCGGCGGCCCTGACGGTGCTCCACCGGTACAAGTGGCCCGGCAACATCCGCGAACTGCAGAACCTCGCCGAGCGCATGGTCGCCGTCTGCGACAAGACGGAGATCACCGAGGCCGACCTGCCGCTCGAAGTGCAGCTCGCCGCACTCGACGCGCGCGAGGCCGACCCCGCCGACAGCCTCCTCGATCAGGCCGTGGCCGCCTTCGAGCGCAGCTACCTGCTCAAGGCACTGGAGAAGGAGGACTGGAACGTCGCCGGGACGGCCCGCCAGCTGCGCCTCCCCCTCAGCACCCTGAAGCACCGTATGGCCCGCCTGGGCCTGAACGAGGTCACGCGACGGTTGCGCGATTCGTGATGGCGGGCCTCCTCCGTCCTTCCTCCTCCGTCCTTCCTCCTTCGTCCTTCTCTTGTGTCGCGCTGCCGTCATGTGGGCAGATTCTGCGACACACAAGTCCCGATGGAAGCGCAGTTCCTGCGATGTTCTGCGGGCTCCGTGCTCTCGCTGGCCTTACCGTAACTTCCTCATAACGAGACGCTTACCGATTTCGCGCGCCATCGCGTCCCGGATGGCACCCGTCTGGCACTACCGCGGCCGCCATGCGCGCATCGAGGTTCATCGTCGCTACCCCGGTCCCGGGGACGTCCGAGACCTTCCTGTTCAACTCGCTGACCGACGCCCAGATCGTCGTCTCGAGCGATGTCGTCGAACTGATCGGCCAGGTCGACAGGGGCGAGGTCACAAAGGCTGATGCGACGGCGCGGGCGGCCATCGGCCAACTCGCCGAGCTCGGCTTCCTCGTGGAGAGCCGCGAGGCCGAGGATCGGGATCTCGAGGCGTTCTTCCGTGACCTGCGTGAGGACGCAAGCCAGCTGCGGGTGACGCTGCTCACGACCCTGCAGTGCAACTTCGCCTGCGACTACTGCATCCAGGGCGACCACGCGGGCTACAACGCCACGGCCGCGAAGATGTCGCTCGAGACGGCAGCGCGCGTTGCCGACTGGATGCAATCGCGCCTGGACGCCCTCGGCTCCCCCCGGTTCACGCTCACGTTCTTCGGCGGCGAGCCGCTCCTGAACCTGCCGGTCGTCTATGCGCTGGCCGAGCGGATGTGGGAGGCGTGCACGCGCCGTGGCGTCGAGATGCGCATCAACATCATCACCAACGGCCTGCTCCTCACGGAAGCCGTCGTCGACCGCCTCCTGCCGTACGGACTGGCCGGCGTGAAGATCACCCTCGACGGCGATCGCGCCACCCACGACCGGCTCCGTCCGCTGCGCGGCGGCCAGGGCACCTTCGACCGCATCGTCGCGAACATGACGAAGGTGGCGCCGAAGGTGCGCCTCAGCATCGGCGGCAACTTCGACATCGAGAGCGCCGCCAGCTTCCCCGAATTGCTCGATTTCCTGCGGCAGCAGCCATTTGCGGGCCGGATCGCGAAGGTCGCGTTCAAGCCCATCATTAGCGGGCCGAATACAGGATCGCCCGGTCGGTCGCCGCTGCAGGTGGCCCCGGACGGCCGTCGGCTGATCCCACTGACGCACGTGGGTGAGGCGGACGTACCGCTCGGGGGGACGTGCATGACGGCCGCCGGCAACGGCGGGGGATCGTCGCCGTGTGACACCTGCCAGGTCGTCGACGAGCGCATGTCGTGGCTCCGGGCGGAGACCCGGGCACGCGGGTTCGACACGGTGGACGGACTGCACATGGGTCCCTGCGAGCTGCACCGCAGGCACTCGTACACCATCGGGCCCGAGGGCTCGCTGTATCCCTGCCCGGGGTTCACGGGAGAACCGGCTCTCCGGATCGGGCACGTGCTGCCCGCGATGAACGCGACGCACGAGGCGACGCGGGCCCGGTTCGACGCGCACGCGCCCTGGCGGGCGTGCGGCGATTGCGCGCTCGTGCCGGTCTGCGGCGGAGGGTGCTCGGCCGCCGCACACAACGAGCAGGGCGACCTCGGCAAGCCGAGCTGTCATCGCCCGAGCATGCTCGCCGCGCTCGACGAGATCGCGGCGGCGGCAGCAGGTGTCCCCGCATGACGCGTCGCGGCATGTCGCCGCGGCCCGCAATCGTCAAGGAGATCCCATGACCATTCGCATCGTGAAGCGGGGCGCATCCAAGGACCGCCCCTTCTGCCCGCTGCTCATCGACTACCCGTACGAGCAGCCGGAGGTCCGGCCGGAAGGCAAGTAGGTCACCGCGAATGTCGCGCCCGGCTCCCGCGCCGGTCCGCGACTCGTGATACAAGCAGCCTCGGCGGGCATGCGTGCACCAGGCGCGCCCGCCGAACGCTGCGTGACCGTCCCCGCTGCCTGCCCTCCCGCCAAGCGACTGGCGTCGTACCCCGCGGTGCGCTGGGTGGGCGTCTGCCTCGCCGGCGCGCTGCTCGCGTATCCGGCCGCCTGCCGTCGGGCTCCCGAGCCGGCGCCGGTCTCGACTCGCGGCTCCCGTATCGCCATCGGCATCCCGAGTGCCGATGCGCCGCTGACGCCCCTCGTTTACAGCCTGACCCGCACGCGCCTGCTCCGCATGGACCAGGCCGGCCACCCGCGGCCCGACCTCGTCGATCGCTGGGACGTCTCGCCGGATGGCCGGACGTGGATCCTCCACGTGCGCGAGGGCGTGCGTCTACAGGACGGCGGCGAGGTGACGGCGGCCGACGTCGTATCGGTGCTGCGCGAGGCCGTCGCGGCGGCCGAGAGCGGCCCCGGGTTGTGGCCGGTGACCGCGGTGGAACTCGCCGGGCCCCATGAGGTGCGACTCACGCTGCGCGAGTCCACCAGCCTGTTGCTCGAGAGCCTCTCGATCGTCGGCGCGCTCCCTGCCGGTCCGTATCGGGCGCCGAATCCGGGCGCGGACGTGCGGTCCCTCGAAGCGGCAGGAACCGACGCGCCTGCGGCACCTGCGCCCGACATCCGGACGGTGGCGCTGCGACGCTACGACACCCCTCGTGCTGCCGTCGCCGCGCTCCTTCGCGAGGAGGTGGACGTGCTCTACGAGGTGCCCAACGAGTCACGAGAGTTGCTCGCGGCGGCCGGAGCTCGGATCTACCCTCACGTGAAACCCTACGTGGTCACGCTCGGGCTGAACCATCGGCATCCGATCCTCGCGCGGCGACGCGTACGCCTCGCCATGAATGCGCTCGTCGACCGTGCCGCCCTCGTGCAGGAAGCTGGCGGTGGTGAGCCGGCTGCCGACGTCATCTGGCCGCAGCACTGGTCACAGCCGCACACGGCCGACGCCGAGTGGCTTCGCGTCGATCGTGGCCGCGCCGGCGCGCTGCTCGACGCCGAAGGGCTGCCGGTGCATCGCACGCCCAACGGAGCCATGCGCCCGCGGTTCCGCGTCACCTGCCTCGTGCTCGACGACCCGACGATGATTCGTGTGGCTCGACGATTGCAGCGATCCTACGCGGACGCTGGCATCGCCCTCGAGTTGGCGCCCGTGCAACTCCGGGACCTCCCGGCGCGCCTGGCGAGGGGCGACTTCGAAACCTTCCTGTCGCCGATCGTCAGCGGGTACGGCCTTGGCGTGCCGTACCTGTACTTCGGCGCGCACGATCGTCCGCGCATGATCGACCTCGGGTACCGCTCGGCCGCGGTCGCCGCCGAGCGCATTCGCGTCGCGACCGGCGACGACGATCTCGTCGCAGCGGTGGCCGACCTGCATCACGTGCTCCTGGACGATCCGCCGGCCGTTCACCTGTACTGGCAGCGCACGAGCCGTGCGGTAGGCAAGCGCGTGCAGGTGCCCGACGACGCGGAGTCCGACGTGCTCGGGTCGCTGCCGCGGTGGAAGGTGGTCGGAGAGGATCGATGATCCCGATCACGCGGCGCATGGCGCTCCTGGTCACCACCGCAGCCCTCGCGCCCCTCCTCGTCTTCGGCCTCGTCGCGGGCCGCACCCTGAGCCGTTCGACTCGCGACTCCGTGGTCGAGAACCACCGGGCCATTGCCGCCAGGGCCGCAAGCGCCATCGAGCTGTACGTCGACGCGAGCTACAGGCTCGTGACATCGGCCGGCGCAGACCTGGAGGCCGTCGGATTGTCTCGCGCGCAGCAGAACCAGGTGCTCCGCAATCACCTGCACCTGATGCAGGAGATCAAGTCGATCACGCTGTTCGACGCCAACTGCACACCCGTCGCCACGAGCGATCTCGGCGCCATGCCGCCGCCACTACCCGCGCCGTGCTCCTCGCCGGCGCAGCCGATCCTCCTGCCTGTCGACCTCGACGAGGACCAGCTGCCGCGCGCGCGGATGAGGGTGCCGCTGGGCGAGCGGCTCGCGACGTTCCTGGTCGCGGAGTTGCGCCTCGAGCAGCTGTGGCATCTCGTCGATGGCGTCCGGGTGGGCACGAACGGCCGCGCGTATCTCGTCGACGAGGCCGGCCGCATCATCGCGGACGGTCGCGGCGGCGGGAAGAGACGGATCGCGCAACGGCAGCACCTTGCCGACGCCCATCCGCTGGCGCACAGCGTGACACCGTCGGACGACGTGTACGTGAACGAGAACGGCGAGGCGGTGCTGGGGGTGTCGAGCGCGCCGGTGACGCCCGACCGGTGGCGGCTGATCATCGAGCAGCCGGTGGAGGACGCGTTCGCGCCGGCGCGTCGACTCGAGCGTCAGCTGCTGCTGTTCGCGACGCTGGCGCTGCTGGCAAACATCGGCATCGGCATCGCCTTCGGTCGATCCCTGCTGAAGCCGATAGAGGACCTGCTGTCGGCAATCCAGGCGATCGGGGAAGGGCGCCTCGACCGACGCGTACACATCACGCGCGACGACGAGTTCAGGATGCTCGGCGACGCGTTCAACGCCACGGCCGACAAGCTCGGCGAGCTGCAGCAGGCGGCGATCCGCCAGGAGCGTCAGGCGATGTTCGGACGCATCGCGGCGGGCCTCGTGCACGACCTGTCGCATCCCATCCAGAACATCAACAACAACTGCAAGCTCGTGCTGCAGATGCACGATGACCCCGAGTACCGCGCGACCTTCGCGCGCCTGGTGAAGAGGGAGTTCTCGACCATCCAGCGGACGTTCGAGGACCTCCGCAACCTCGCGCGTCCCATCCCGCTCGAGAAGTTCCCGATCGACGCCGGCAAGCTGATGCTCGACGTCGTCGAGCGCATGCAGGCGCAGGGTTCGGTGGCCGGAGTGACGGTGGACTCCGGGACGGCACCGCCCCAGCCGCTGTACATCGAGGGCGACCTGTTCGCGCTCGGACGCGTGCTGCGCAACCTGGTGCTCAACGCGCTGCAGGCCACGCCGCCTGGCGGACGGGTGTGGATCGAGGTCGGCGGCAGCGCCTCGCAGGTACACGTCCGCGTGTGCGACACGGGCTGCGGCATCCCCGCCGATCGCATGCAGGCGATCTTCGAGGACTTCGTGACGACCAAGCGTCGCGGGCTGGGGCTCGGGCTCGCCATCTCGCGCAAGATCGTCGAGCAGCTCGGCGGCTCCATCGACGTGGAGAGCACGGTCGGCGAGGGCAGCCGCTTCACGCTGACGTTCCCGCGGCTGACGCGGATCACGACCAGCTGAAAAGGAAAGGCCCCGCGGGACGGTGTCCTGCGGGGCCTTCGTGTTCCTGCCGTGACGAAGCTACTTGCGCGGCATGACGGCGTCCTTCATGGCCTTCACCACGGTCGCCTTCACGCGCGTCTTGGCCGGGATCTTGATGGGCTCGCCGGTCGCCGGGTTGCGGCCCATGCGCGCCTTGCTCTTGCGCACCGACAGCTTGACCACACCGGGGAGCGTGAACTCGCCCGAGCGCTTCAGTTCCTTCTCGGCGAGCGCCGCGAGTTCGTCGAACCAGTCACGCACCTCCGTGCGCTTCACCTCGAACTTGTCAGCGAAGTACGCAAAGAGCGCCGACTTGGTCATCTTCTGGGCCTGGGCCATCCGCTTGTCTCCCCCAATGCACGCGCGCGAGTTGCTGAAGCGGGCCTCGATTTCGTGGCGCGCGTGTCACGATTTCGGGCAGGAACGCAATGGCGTTGTATGCTAGCGACAAGCGAAACACGTGTCAATCGGCCAAAAAACGTCACTTTCGCGGATGTACACTCCAAGCATGGCTGGTCCCGGCATCGAGACGTTCCCCAACCCCCGCCCCGGTCGCCCTTACGAGATCGACACGCGCTGCCCCGAGTTCACGTCGATGTGTCCCAAGACCGGCTTGCCCGATTTCGGCGAGATCCGCATCACCTACGTGCCCGACGCGACGTGCATCGAACTGAAGTCGCTCAAGTACTACCTGCTCGACTTCCGCAGCAAGGGCGTGTTCTATGAGGCGCTCACCAACCAGATCCTCGACGACCTGGTCGCCGCCTGCGCTCCCGTGAAGATGACCGTGGTCGGTGATTTCACCCCGCGCGGCGGCATCAAGACGACGGTGACCGCGACATACGAGAAGTAGATTCGGGACTCGGGACTCGGGATTCGGGAATCGGGGATCGGAGTTCGGGATTCGGGGTTCGGATTCGGGACTCGGGATTCAAGGTTCGCGATTCGTCATTCCCCATGACCCACGTCGTCCCGATCGGACCCGAGTTCGACCTGCACCCGTTCGCGCCGCGCGACATCCCCGATGTCGTCGACGCATACCTCGAGGAAGCACACGCGCGCGGGTACCGCGAGGTGCGTCTCGTGCACGGTCGCGGCATCGGCGTGCAACGCGCACGCGTGCAGCAGGTGTTGCGCACGCACCCCCTCGTCCTGTCGTTCGGCGATGACCCGCGCAGCCATCTCGGCGCGACGCTCGTGACGCTGCGCCCCTGACGCGCCGGTCGGCATCCCTCTTGCTGTTCCCCATGGTGTCGCGACGTGGATCGCGCGACATTCCCGGGAATTTCTTCGATCGCGAGCCGTGACGTGGCACTCGCTGCCACGTGCGTCAGCAAGGGAGTGGCAGATGTTGCACACACGCGTGCGCTGTCGCGCCAGGGTGTGGGACGTGCTCGACGTGCGCAGCAACGCCGAGGTCACGACGTGGCACCTGCTGCGCGACAGCGACACACCGCGCCTCGTCGCCTCGCCTCCGGATCACGTCCAGCCGCTGCCGGCACGCACGCAGGCGGTCTCCCGGCGTGCCTGGGCTCGGCACGTCGTCGCGTGGGCACGCGAGTGCACACCGGCCTGGTGGCCGTCTCGTGCCGGGCGCCTGCCCATCACCGCCGTGGCGTGGCAGTTGGTCCCGTCGATGCTCGTGCTGTCCGGTCACCATCGACGGCTGCTGATCGCCGACGAGGTGGGCATGGGCAAGACGGTACAGGCCGCCGTGCTCCTGCACGAGGTGCATGCCCGTGACGTCACGGCGTCGACGCTAGTGGTCGTCCCCGCTGGCCTGCTCGTGCAGTGGCGCCACGAGCTGCTCGCGAAAGCGCGGATCGACGCCGCCGTGCTCGACGCGACGGCGTTGCGTCGCGAAGCCTCACGGCCGTGGCGCGAGCTGGACGCGTCACGCGCCGGCGGCTGCTGGCTCGTGTCGATGGACATGCTTCGCCAACCGGACGTCGTCTCGCTGCTGGCGCGCACGCCATGGACCCTGCTCGTCGTCGACGAGGCGCACCTGGCTGCGCCGGGGACCGCCCGCCTGGCAGCCGTGCGGCGCGTGGCGATGGCAAGCATGCGCCTGCTGCTCCTCACCGCCACACCGACCGCGGGTGGTCTCCAGGGCGTCACCTCGTTGCGCGCGATCGGCCAGCGTGCCGGTGAACACCCGATGGCAGTGCTTCGCCGGCCAGCCGCGTGGCTGGAGCGGATGCCGCGCCGCACGCACGTGCTGCAGGTCCGCCTCGACCTGGCGCATGCCGCCCTTTGCGCCAGGCTCGATCGATTCGCGCATCGCGCCAGGCACGAGATCGGCCCCGCGGGATTGCTGCCGGCCCTGGTGCTGCGACGCCGCGCGGCCTCGTGTCCGGCGGCGGTCGTTCGCTCGCTCGAACGGCGCCTGGAGGTCCTCGGCACGGCGGGAAGCACACGATCCGATCGCGGTCCCGGTCTCTTCGACGTCGCCTGCGATCAGGACGATGACGATGCGGAAATGATGCGGATGCCGGCCTGGGAGGACGAGCGGTCCGAGCGCGCCGAGCTCGCGGCGCTGCTCGCGCATGCTCAGCGTCTTGCTGCAGCCGGACGCAAGATCGAGGCCGTGGCCCGACTCCTCCGCCGTGTGAACGAACCGGCCGTCGTCTTCACCGCGTACGTGGACACCCTGCGCGCGCTGCGCGCCGCGCTGCACGGGCGACGGGTGGTCGTCGTGCACGGCAGCCAGCCGGATGCCTTGCGCGCCGATGCGATCGCGGCGTTCACGCAGGGAGACGCCGACGTCCTCGTCACGACCGACGCGTCTGCCGAAGGCCTGAACCTTCATGCGCGGTGCCGCCTCGTCGTGCACGCCGAGGTGCCCCCCTCGGCCCGCGTCCTCGAGCAGCGGATCGGGCGTGTCGACCGCTACGGACAGCCACGCCGCGTTCACGCGATGGTGATGGCGAGCGACACGGTCGAGGACCGCGACGCGCTCGCACGCATCGCCCGGCGTGCGCAGGACGATGCCGGGTGGCCTGGCCACACGAGAGGCACCTGTCGCAGGTCGGCGCTGGCGTCACGCATCCTGGCCGCGCGAGACGTCACGCCACCGCCCATGACCCGGCGTGCCGCAGCGAGAGCGCCCGGCATCGTGGTCGCGCGATGCGTAGTCGCGCCTGGCCGCTGGCGGCGACTGTCCGAGCGTTGGCAGCTGCCCCCGGGCGCGCGAGGGGTGTGGGCAGGAACGATCGCGATCACCTCCGACGCGCCGCTGTCAACGTCTCGTCTTCACGCCACGCTCGCCGTGCGAGAGATCGGCCCGGTCGATTCCGCAGAGTCGCTTTGCCGGTTGTTCTCCGCTCCGGTGGCGCGCGCCACACGCCTGGCACACCGCATGCACACGTGGGCCCGCGCCGCGTCGGTCGCCGCCAGTCGCGAGCGTTCGCAGGACCGCGATCTCTTCCGCGTGGAAGAGCAGCCTTCCGTCCTGGAAGCGCGTCGCATGACGAGCTGGACGCACGTCCGCACGGACGCGCTCATCACCCGACGCGGATTCACGGCAGCGGCCGATTGGCTGGCCGCTGACGCGCCGCCGGGGAACGTCCCGTGAGCGCGCCGTGGATATCCGGTGGACGCATCGCTGCGCGCGTGCTGGAGCGTCAGCTCTCGACCCTGCTCCTGCAGGACTTCCACGAGACGGCTGCTACGGACGCGATGCACCGATGCGTTCGCGTCTGGCACTCCGCGGGCGAGGTGCTCGGGCCGGCATCCGGTGCCACCGCGGTGTGGTCGCACCTCGTTCGCCCGTGCGCAGAGGCGCTCGGCTGGGTTCCCGGCGCCCCGGAAGTGGCGCGGTTGGCGGGCATCCCGCTGCGCGTGGCGTCTGCGCAGCTCGGCGCAGCGGCGGTGGTTCTCATGGCGCTTCCGTGGGGAACCACGCAGGACGGCCTGCAACGAGCGTGTACGCGCGCGGGCGCCGAACGCGGCGCGTCATGGGTGAGCGTGTGCAATGGCGTCTCGTGGCGGTGGTACGACGCTACGCGGCCGTATGCGCGTGAACACCTGGCGCTCGACCTGACCGCCGCGTCGATGGATGCGCGCGTCTGGCAGGTGCTGTGGCTGCTCGGGCAGGCGCCCCCTGCACGCGCCGGCCACGGCCGCGCGTCCTGGCTCACGCGGCTCGTCTCGTCGAGTGCATCATCGACGGCGGTGGCCGCCGCTGCGCTGCGCGAGGGCGTCGCCGAGGTGCTCACCACGCTGCAGAACCGCGCGCCTGGAGATCGCAACGCGCACGTCGCCCTCGTCTTCCAGTGGCTGTTCCTCCTGTTCGCCGAGTCGCGGCAGCTGGTCCCGACGTGGCACGAGGCGTACCGACGCAGCTACTCCGTCACGGGGCTTTCGCAGGAGGAGCGGCGCCCCGGCGGGCCGTCCGTGGGGCTGCACGAGAGCCTCGTTGCGGTGGGTCGCCTCGGTCGGCAGGGCGGGCGACTCGGCAATCTGCGCGTCAACGCCCTGAACGGTCCGCTGTTCGACGCGGCGCTCGCCACGCGAGGCGGAGCCCGCCTGCCTGACGCCGCCGTGGCGGGCCTGCTGGCTTGCCTGACCGGCCGCGGCACGGGTGCCGGCGAACCGATCGACATGGCCGAACTCGGTGTGGAGCACCTCGGGTCGATCTACGAGCACCTGATGTCGGCATCGTCGGCTGGCGCAAGCCTGCTGCGGAAGGGAACGGGGGCGTACTACACGCCGACCGCACTCGCCGACCTGATCGTGCACCGGGTCCTCGAGCCGCTCGTGCGCGACGCCTCGGCGGAGCGGATCCTGTCGTTGCGCGTACTCGATCCGGCCATGGGCAGTGGCGCGCTGCTCGCCAGCGCGCTGCGGTACCTCGTGGGTGCCGTGGAAGCCGCCTGGGTGCGGGAGGGGCGTGGGGGGCCGCTCGACGTGCCGCGGCGGGAGCGCGACGCCCTGCCGCGGCGCATCGCCGAGCAGTGTCTCTTCGGCGTGGATGTCGACCCGCGTGCTGTGCAGGTGGCGCGGCTCTCGATGTGGCTGCTCTCGCTCGCGCCGGACCGTCCGCTCACGTGGCTGGATGCGCACCTGCGCTGCGGGAACAGCCTGATCGGCGTCTCGCCTGCTGCGCTGCTGGCTCGCGCTCCGGTCCGCGAGCGTGGCGGGCGGCGGCCAACGGTTGGTCAACTCCCGTTGTTCGATCTCCAGCAGTGGCACCACGAGGCGGCGCGTGTGGGCCCGCTGCTCGCCGCGCTCGCGGCACGACCGACCGAGACGGCTGGCGATGTGCGCGAGAAGTCACGGCAACATGCGTCCCTGCGCGACGACATCGTGCTCGCCACCTGGCGCACGCGTGCCGACGCGTGGTGCGGGGCAGCCATGGACGCGGCGCGTGAGCCGGCGCCGGTGTGGCGCAGCGTGGACGAGGCGATACGGACAGGCACGAACACCACCAGCCACGTCGAAGCCTGTCGACGACGATGGGTGGAACTGGCGCGTGCGCAGGCCTGCCTGCACTGGGGTCTCGAGTTCCCGGATGTGTTCGATGGCGGTCATGGCGGCTTCGACGCGGTCGTGGCGAACCCGCCGTGGGAGATGCTGCGCGGCGATCTCGGCAGCGACGACGATCGCGCCACGCGGCGCGACGACATACGACCGCTCCAGCGTTTCGTGCGCGAGAGCGGGCTGTACCGCGCCTCGAGCGGGCACGTGAACAGCTACCAGTTGTTCGTGGAACGGCTGCTGCAGCTGGCGCGTCACGGCGGCCGCATCGGCTGCCTGCTGCCGGGCAGCGTACTCGCGGATCACGGCGCCGCCGGCCTGCGTCGCCTCGTGTTCGATCAGGTCTTGGTGGACCGGGTCTCGGTCGTGGACAACCGCGAAGGGCTGTTCCCCATCCATCGCTCGATGCGGATCGTTGCGCTGAGCGGGGCCACGGGCGCATCGACGGACCACCTGCTCGTGGACGACGCACCGCACCTGCGCCTGAGGCGGCACACGCCGGCCTCGCCGCCGCGGTTGCTGGCGCGAAGACTGCTCCAACAGGCAGGAGGCGAGACGGAAGCCGTGCCGCACCTGCGCAATGGCGAAGAGCTCGCGCTGCTCGAGCGGCTCATCGCGTGGCCGCGACTCGGGCCCGGCGGTTGGGATCTGCGGTTCGGCCGAGAGCTGAACGCCACGGACGACCGCGGGCGGCTGCGTCGTGCGCCCGGCGCGATCCCGATCGTCGTCGTGGATGGCAAGCACGTGCAGCCGTTCAGCGTCCGCCCGGATGACGACGGCCCGTGGATCGACGAGGCCGACGCCGCGTCCCTGCTCTCTGAGGGATCGTGGCGGCGCTGGCGCCTTGCGTACCGCGACGTCTCCTCGCCGACCAACACACGCTCGTTGATCGCCGCACTGCTGCCGCCAGCGTGCGTGTCGACCCACACGCTGTTCTGCCTGCGCACGCGCACCGGACTCGCGACGCAGCTGTATCTGTGCGGCATGCTGAACAGCGTGGTCGCCGACTGGTTCGTGCGCCGTTACCTTGGCGCGCACGTGACCACGAAGCTGATGGCCACCCTGCCCGTGCCTCGCGTCGACGCGGGCGATCTGCGGCGAAGGCGCGTCGTGAGGCTCACGCTGCGTCTGATGCGCTGTCCGGGCGATGAGGCGGCCGCCGCTGACCTGCATGCGACGGCGGCCTCCCTGTACGGCCTAGACGCCACGCAGATGGCGGTGGTCCTCGGTGACTTCCCACGGCTGCCCGAGCGCGTGCGTGCGCGGTTGCTGCCGGGCCGGGCGCCGTACGATTCGTCGCCGCCCGGCGGCCCTTGCAGTTCGTAGGCCCGGGCCGCGCCGACCGGGCCACAAGGGCGCGCGTTCCCCCGGTCCCTGCGTCCCGGCTCACTGGCTCCAGGCGGTCCAGATCGTGAGCAGGAGCAC
>JAEYZV010000186.1 GCA_023427865.1 Acidobacteriota bacterium | reverse complement strand
ACCTGGCGGCGTCGCCACATCGCGTACGCGGCCGGCAGCACGAGCAGCGTCAGCAGCATGCATGACCAGAGACCACCGACGACCGGCGCCGCCGTGCGTGCGGAGACGTCAGCGCCGACGCCCGATTCCCAGAGCAGTGGCAACAGCCCCAGCACCGTCGTCGCCACCGTCATGACGAGCGGCCGCACGCGCGCGCTTGCGCCCTCGACGACCGCGGCATCGACGTCCTCCGGGCTCCGGATGCGACCCTCGCGCATGTACCGATCGAATGCCTCGTCGAGGTAGACCACCATGACGATGCCCGTTTCGGCGGCCACGCCGGCAACCGCAATGAGCCCCACCCAGACGGCCGTCGACAGGTTGTAGTCCATGAACGCGAGCAGCCACACGCTGCCGGCGAGGGCAAACGGCAGGCTCGAGAGCACCAGCATGGTCTGCGCCCACCCTCGCATCGAGAGATAGAGCAGCACCACGACGAGCGCGAGCGTGAGGGGGATGATGTACCGGAGCCGCGCTTCCATCTCGGCGAGGAACTCGTACTGACCGGTCCACTGGAGCCGGTACCCCCCTGGCAGGTCCAGTTGCGCCGCGACGAGCGCCTTGGCATCGTCCACCCATCCGCCGAGGTCGCGCCGGGACTGATCGATGTCGGCAAAGACGTACCCGACCAGCACGCCGTTCTCGTTCTTGATCATCGGCGGCCCTGTGACGACGCGGATGTCCGCGAGTTGGCCCAGCGGGACGGCTGCGCCCGTCGGTCGCCACTGGTCGAGGAGGTCCGGCGCCCCTTGCGGCACTCCCATCGGCAACGCCGGGCTCGCGGCCATGCTGCCGTTCGGCGACATGGCGGACCCGGCTCCACCGCCAGCCATCGAGCTCATGCCTCCGCTGCTCCCGGACGCTGCGGACGCCGAAACGATCCCGCCGACGCGTGCCGTCGCTCCGATGCCGGGACTCGTGCTGCCGACCTCCGCCACACCTCCGGCCGCTTGCACGGGCACGAGGATGCGGCGCAGGGCTTCCGGGTCGGACCGCGTGCCGGCCGCGTACCTCAGGTTGATGGAGAAGCGGGCGCGGCCTGCAATGACCGCGGACACCGGCATTCCACCAATCGCCGCCTCGACGACGTCCTGCACGTCACGGACCGTCAACCCGTAGCGGGCGATCGCCTCTCGATTCGGCACGATGTCCACGTACTCGCGGCCCGTCTGACGCTCGGCGAAGGTGCTGCGCGTGCCGGGCACCTGCCGCAACAGGCCTTCGAGCGCGATGCTGACCCGTTCGATCTCGTTCAGGTCGTCGCCGAAGACCTTGACGCCCACGGGCGTGCGCACGCCTGTCGTGAGCATGTCGATGCGCGTGCGGATTGGCGGAGCAATCGCCATCTGGTAGCCGGGCATGCGCAGCGCCGCGTCCATGTCGCGCGACAACTCGGCGAGCGTACGGGTTCGTTCTTCGGGCCAGACAGTTGCGAACGCCGGCTTCAGCCACCGCGGAGACCATCCGCTGTACCAGCGATGCGTGTGCCGCGTCGGCCACTCGTCGTGTGGTCGCAGGGTGATGACCGACTCGATCATGTCCAGCCCTGCGGGGTCGGTTGCGGTGTCTGCCTTTCCGACCTTGCCATGGACCGTCTCAACTTCCGGAAAGCTCATGATCGTCTGGTTCTGCCGCTGCATCGCGCGGCGCGCCTCCTCGATCGAGATGCCGGGGAACGTCGTCGGCATCACCAGCAGCGATCCTTCGTCGAGCGGGGGCATGAACTCGGAGCCCAGGCGCTGAAAGATGGGCACGGTGGCGATCAGGAGCGCGGCTGCGGCGGTCACGACGAGAACGCGGTACCGGACGATGACCCTGGCGATGGGTCGATACGAGATCGTGAGCAACCGGCTCACGGGGTTGGCGGCTTCCGTGCGGAACCGCCCTTTCAACAGGAGGACCATCAGGGGCGGCGCCAGCGTGACCGAGAGGATCGCCGCAGCCAGCATCGCGAACGTCTTCGTGTAGGCAAGCGGTGTGAACAACCGCCCGGCCTGTCCGGCCAGCGTGAAGATCGGCAGGAAGCTGACCGTGATCAGCAGGAGCGAGAAGAAGATCGGCCGCCCGACTTCCTTGCAGGCGTCCACGATCACACGCTTGCGGTCCGCGCCAGGTGCAGCCGAGGCCAGCCGCACATGCGCGTTCTCGATCAGGACGATTGCCGCGTCCGCCAGCTCGCCGAGTGCGATGGCGATCCCGCCGAGCGACATGATGTTGGAGGAGAGACCGAGATAGCGAATGGCGATGAACGAGAAGAGGACCGACAGCGGCAGGACCACCATGACGACCAGCGCCGATCGCGCATGGAACAGGAACACCAGGCAGACGATCGTGACGATTACCGCCTGCTGCACGAGTGTGTCCCTCAACGTCGCAATGGAGCCGACGATCAGTTCGGACCGGTCGTAGGTCGGGATCAGCTGCACGCCATCGGGCAGCCGCAGTGCGGCGATCTCACCCTCGACCGCGTCGATGACCTCGAGCGCGTTGGCGCCGATCCGCATGACGACGATCCCGCCCACCGCCTCGCCCGTGCCGTTGAAATCCGCCGCACCCCGGCGCATTTCGGGACCGTAGCGTACCGTCGCCACGTCGCCGAGACGCACCGGTGTGCCGCCGGCGCCGACCGTGACGACACTCTGCTCGAGGTCGTGTAGGTCCTTGACGTAGCCCCGGCCGCGAAGCACGTACTCGCGGCCGGCGAGTTCGAGGACCCGCGCGCCGACCTCGGCGTTCGCGTCGCGCACGGACCGTGTGAGGTCCGGCAGCGTCAGCCCGAAGCCGACGAGCCGGTCCGGATCGACGACGATCTGGTACTGGCGTTCGAAGCCACCGATCGAGGCGACCTCCGCGACGCCGGTGACGGCCTGCAGCGCCGGTCTGACCGTGAAGTCCTGGAGCGCGCGCAACTCCGCCAGGTCCATGCGGCCGGTCGTGTCCTTCAGCACGTACTGGTAGATCCAACCGACACCACTCGCATCGGGCCCGAGCGTGGGACTCACACCCTGCGGCAACAGTTGCTGCACGCGCCCGAGCTGCTCGAGTACGCGCGTCCGCGCCCAGTAGATGTCGGTGCCCTCGGCGAAGAGCGCGTACGTGAAGCTCATGCCGAACATGGAGTACCCGCGTACCGTCTCCACCCCGGGCGTGCTCTGGAGGGCGCGCACCAGCGGATACGTGATCTGGTCCTCGACCAGATCCGGGCTGCGGCCCATCCACTCGGTGTAGACGATGACCTGCGGATCGGAGAGATCCGGCAGCGCGTCGAGCGGCGCCTTGCGGACCGAGTCCAGCGCGAACAGGGCCAACGCGAACACGGCACCGAAGACGACCCACCTGTGCCGAACCGACAGCTCGATGATGCGTTCGACCACGGCCGCTACTCCTCGTGTCCGGCGTGCGGGTCCGTCGGCACGGCCGGCAGGGCCGACGATGACGGCTCGTGCCCGGCATGCGGATCGGTGGCAGGACGCGGTCGCGCCTTCTGATCGCTCGGGGACGCGCCATGGTTGTGGCCGCCCATGCCGCCCGTGGCCCGCAGCCGGCTCTCGGAATCGAGCAGGAACACGCCAGCCGCGACGATCTGCTCGCCTTCCTTCAACCCCTCGCGAATCTCGACGCGATCGGCAAGCTGGATGCCGACACGGACCGACCGCGGCTCGAAGCGATCACCGGTCGCGACGAACACGTGCTGCTGCAACCCCGTGTCGACGACTGCGTCGCGGGGCACCGTGATGACGTTCTGCCCCAGCGACTGGAAGGTGGCCGTGCCGTACAGCCCCGGTCGCAACGAGCCGCGTGGATTTGTCACCGAGAAACGCACACGAAGCGTGCGCGTCCGCTCGGTGAGCGTGGGATAGGCGAAGTCCACCCGCGCGTGGAACGGCATCCGGCCCGACGCTGGGAAGTCGAGTTCCGCCGTGGCGCCCACACGGATCTGCGGGATGTTGGCCTCCGGCACTTCGGCCAGCACCCACACCCGGGACAGATCCGCAATCGTCAGGAGCGTCGTCGACGGATCCACGGACGTGCCGACCGTCACGCCGCGGTTGGCGACCACGCCGCTGCGCGGCGCC
>JAEYZV010000161.1 GCA_023427865.1 Acidobacteriota bacterium | reverse complement strand
CGAGCTTCCCGCTGGCAACGGCCCGCGAGCCGATGTAGGCTCCCCCGCACCACCGCCAGCACGCCGGCGCGGTGGGCGCGTCCCCGGGCGCGTCCTCTTGCGGGATTCGCAACGACACGCCAGCGCGTGCGCCAGAGGGCGGGAGGAGGAACGTAGAGATGACGTCGAGCAGAAGGGTATTGGCTGTGCTGTGCGTGATCTGGGGGCTGGCGACGGGGCCGGCACTCGGGCAGGAAGCGCGAGGCACGATTCAAGGTCGGGTCACCGACGAGAGCGGCGGCGTGGTGCCGGGCGCGACGGTGGCGATCGTCAACGTCGCCACCGGCCTCGAGACGCCGACGACGACGAACGCGGAGGGGAACTATCGCGTGCCCTTCCTCATTCCGGGGACGTATCGCGTGAACGTCACGCTGGACGGGTTCGCGCCATTCCGGAGCCAGGAGATCAGGCTCCACGTGGCTGACGTGCTGACGGTCGACGCCGTGCTGCCAGCCGGTCAGATCACCGACGAGGTGACGGTGAGCGCCACGCCGATGGCCATCGACCGGTCGTCGGCGAGCCTCGGGCAGGTCGTCGACGCGCGGCGCATCTCGGAACTGCCGATTCGCGAGGGCAGTGCCGTGGAACTCGTCATCCTGGCGCCAGGCGTGGCCAACACCACGAACCTGCGTTCGCGCAAGGCCGCCTTCAACAACGGGCTGTCCCAGTTCTCGAGCGACGGCGCCGGCGAGAAGCGCAACGACTTCACGATCGACGGCGTGGCCAACGTCGCGGCCGACCGCGTCGCCTACAGCCCGCCCTCGGCCGCTGTCGAGGAGTTCAAGATCCAGACCGCCACCTACGACGCGGCCGTCGGCAACGCCATGGGCGCGTCGGTCAACGTGGTCACCAAGAGCGGAACCAACACGCTCACCGGGCAGGTCTACGAGTGGTTCCGCGGGTCGGCCCTCGACTCCCAGGACTTCTTCGACAAGGAGGCGGGTCGTCCCAAGCGCGACTACAAGGACAACCGCTTCGGTGCCGCCGTGGGCGGCCCCATCGTCCGGAACCGCACGTTCTACTTCGCCAACATCGAAGTGAACCCGTTCGAGGTGCCGACGCCGGCGGTGCTCACCGTGCCGACCGAACGGATGCGCAGCGGCGACTTCTCCGAACTGCTCGCCCTCGGTCCGCAGTACCAGATCTACGATCCGGCGACCACGCGGCCGCACCCGACGCAGCCGGGGCGCTTCGTCCGCGATCCCTTCCCGGGCAACATCATCCCCGCGAACCGCATCAGCCCGATCGCGCGGCAGATCCTCGACTACTACCCGCTGCCGAATCAGCCTGGTACGGCCGACTTCGGCAACAACTACGTGAACCCGACGTCGGTGGCCGACGAGATGTACTACACGGTGACCACGCGCGTCGATCACAGCTTCTCGCCGCGCCATCGCGTGTACGGGCGCTACAGCTGGGACTTCTGGGAGGAGTCCAAGAACAACCTGTTCGACAACCTCGCCACCGGCATCGTCCTGAACCGCAAGAACCGGGTGCTCGGCGTGGACGACGCGTACACCTGGCGCGACAACCTGCTGACGAACGTCCGGGCCGGCTTCACGCGGCAACTCTTCCCCGAGCGACGCCAGAGCCAGGGGTTCGATCTCGCGGGGCTCGGGTTCTCGCCGGCGATGACCGGGCTCGTCGATCCCGCGCTCGCGACGTTCCCGAACGTGGCGATCGGCGGGTACACGTCACTCGGCACGTGGGAATCGGGTGACGGGTTCTTCACGACGGACGTGTACAACCTCACGGGCAGCCAGATGTGGCTGCGTGGCAACCACAACCTGAAGTTCGGCACCGACTACCGCCAGTACGTGGAGCACGCGAGCCGCTACCCGACGGCGGTCTCGCCGACGCTGAGCTTCACCAACCAGTGGACGCGCGGCCCCATCGACAACTCGCCGGGCGCCCCCCGCGGGCAGGAACTCGCGTCGTTCATGCTCGGCTACCTGGGCGGCGGCTCGATGAGCCGGGCGGCCGATTACACCGAGCGCAGCGGCGTGCTGTCGCTCTACGTCCACGATGACTGGCGCGTCGCCAGCAACCTCACGGTGAACCTCGGCCTGCGCTACGAGTACGAGCAGCCCCTCACCGAGGCGCGCGATCGGATGATCAGCGGCTTCGATCCGAACGCGACGCTGCCGTTCACGGCGGCCGCCGAGGCCGCGTACGCGAACGCGCCGATCGCGGAAGTGCCGCCGCAGGCGTTCAGCGTTCGGGGCGGCGTGCTCTACCCCGACACGGGAGGTCCCCGGGAGGCGTGGTCCGCCGATCGGAACAACTTCATGCCGCGTGCGGGCTTCTCGTGGCAGCCGGGTCCGTCCACCGCGGTGCGCGGCGGCTACGGGCTCTACTACGACTCGCTCGGACCCAACCGGATCAGCGTGAACCAGACGGGCTACTCGCGCGTGACCACGATCGTGCCGTCACTCGATAATGGCCAGACGTTCATCGCAACGCTCGAGAACCCGTTTCCCGAGGGGCTGCTCGAGCCAGAGGGCAGCGGGCTCGGCGTGATGACCAACGCCGGCATCGGCGTCAGCTTCCCCTACGTGGGCGAAGTCCGGACGCCGAACACGCATCGCTATTCCATTGGCGTGCAGCAGCAGTTGCCGTGGCTGTTCATGGCGGAAGTCACCTACGTCGGCGGCCGATCGAACGACCTCACGGTCACGCGCGACCTCAACGCCGTGCCGGGCGAGTACTTCTCGACGACCGGCGCGCGTGACAACGCGACGAACAACTTCCTCACCCAGCAGGTGCGCAACCCGATGGCGGGACTGCTGCCCGGCACCGGGCTGAACGGCGCGACGGTGTCGCGCTCGCAGCTGCTGCGGCCGTACCCGCATTTCACCGGCGTCAGCGCGCTCGAGACCACGGGGTCGTCGGACTACAAGTCGGTCCAGGCCCGACTCGAGCGGCGGATGGCCAACGGCGTGACCGTGCAGGTCGGGTACACCTGGTC
This sequence comes from Acidobacteriota bacterium, assembly GCA_023427865.1. Lineage (GTDB taxonomy): Bacteria > Acidobacteriota > Vicinamibacteria > Vicinamibacterales > Vicinamibacteraceae > Luteitalea. The sequence continues at coordinate 1,441 of JAEYZV010000161.1, read as the reverse complement.
GAAGACGATGACGGAGATGGAGTACCTGAACGCCTTCGATACCGAGCTGCACCGCGTGATCGGGCCGTTCGACCGGACGCACATGTTCGTGATGAGCGGCATCGCCGAGCTGCCATTCGGGCGGGGGCGCCACTGGGGCAACAGCTGGGGCACGTTCACCGACACGGTTCTCGGCGGCTGGCAGGTGTCCTACCTGCTCAAGCAGCAGAGCGGCGCGCCGTTGTCGTTCGGGAACTACCTGCTGAAGCCGGGCATGACGGTGGACGACATCGCCCTGCCGCGCGGCGAGCGCACGATCGAGCGCTGGTTCAACGTGGATGCGTTCGACCGGGTGCCGGCCAACCAGCTGGTCTCCAACGTGCGCACCACGCCCCTGCGCCTCGAGGAGGTGCGTGGCCCCGGCTATGTGGTGCTCGACCTGGGCATCATGAAGAACATCGCCACGGGCGGCCGGACGCAGCTGCAGCTCCGGCTCGAAGCGTACAACGCGCTCAACAGGACGAACCTGAACAACCCGAACACGTCGCCGACGAGCTCGGCGTTCGGGACGATCACGTCGCAGAACCCGTTCCCGCGGCAGTTCCAGCTCGCCGCGCGGTTCAGCTTCTAGCGGATTCGACAGGTAACAGGTGGACAGGAGGTCAGAAGGCGCGTTCGGGGAACGCGCCCTACATACCTCGGGGAAGGCGCCCTACCACCCGGGGATCGTGGCTCCCCTGTTACCTGGCTCTCCTGCGACCTGGTCCCTGATTTCCTGTTACATGAAAAAAGCCCTGAGCATCGCAATGATGCTCAGGGCTTCGATATATCCCCGGCAGTGACCTACTCTCCCACAGACCTGCGCCTGCAGTACCATCGGCGGTGGAGGGCTTAACTTCCGTGTTCGGAATGGGAACGGGTGTGACCCCTCTCCTATGGCCACCGGGAAACTTGTTGGCGGCCGGCGACGGACGATTCCGTCACCGAGCTCCTCGGCGACATCTGCCGCCCGAGGTGCGCACGTCTGGGGCCCCAGCATACCTAGGGGCATGGCGTGCAGCCGCGCATCTTGAGAAAGAGCCCGCCTTTGCCGCAGAGCGGCTTCGGCGCGGCAAGCATTTGATCGCCTGCCTACGACATGGGACGCGTGAGCGTCTCGCCCTGGCGGCCAACGGCCGCGAAGGCGGACAACTGAACATCCTGCAAACGGTAGTGTTTACGCGACACCACGCAGTGGGTGAAGAATATGGCAAGCCTCACGGCCGATTAGTACCAGTCAGCTGAGGATGTCGCCACCCTTACACACCTGGCCTATCACCTGGTAGTCTACCAGGGGCCTTCAGGGACTTGCGTCCAGGGAGATCTCATCTCGTGGAGGGTTTCACGCTTAGATGCTTTCAGCGTTTCTCCCTTCCGAACGTAGCTACCCAGCGCTGCCACTGGCGTGACAACTGGTACACTA
>JAEYZV010000024.1 GCA_023427865.1 Acidobacteriota bacterium | reverse complement strand
TGCGGATCGTCACGGCTGTCGCGCCCCGGATTCTGCCAGCCTCATGCGTGCCGACGGGAGCGTGATCGAGGTCGACAGGACAGGTATGCCCACCGCAACTCAGCAGGCGGCGCCGCTCTCGGCGTACGCGATTCAGGTCGATCCGCGCGACAACGTGGCCGTCGCGCGCGTCCCCGTGCCCCGTGGCACCCGGGTGCAGGTCCGCGACGCGGCAATCGACGTGCTCGACGACATCACGCCGGGGCACCGGTTCGCGCTGGTCGCCATCCCTGCGGGCGAGTTCGTCCTGCAGTACGGCCAGCCGATCGGCACCTCGAAAGGCGTCGCCGCAGGTGCGTTGATCTCGCACGCCAACATGTCCAACGACGTGCCGGTCGTGCGTGAGCTCGCCGACGACCTGCACACCCCGCCGCCGCAGTACGTCCCCGAGGCCGAGCGCGCCACGTTCATGGGCTACCGCCGCCCCGACGGACGCGTGGGCATCCGCAACTGGGTGCTGATCATCCCGACGAGCATGTGCGCCGCGCACGAGGCCGTCCAGATCGCCACGGTGGCCGAGTTCACCCTCTTCGACAAGGCGAAGTACCCCAACGTGGACGGCGTCGTGGCCATCCCGCACAACAAGGGGTGCGGGTGCTCGGACGGCTCCAACATCGAGGTGATGCTCCGCACGCTGGCCGCGTATGCCGAGCATCCCAACGTCGGCGGCGTCGTCTTCATCGGACTCGGGTGCGAGAAGACGAACCTCACGGTGATGGAGAAGTACCTCTCCGACCTGCACAGGCCGCTCAACAAGCCGGTGGCCCGCATCGGCATCCAGGAAGCCGGGGGGACCCAGGGTTCGGTGAAGCGGGGGCTCGAAGCGGTGGAGGCGATGTTGCCGGTCGCCAACCGGATCACCCGCACGCCAGTGCCCATCAGCGAGTTGTCGCTCGGCGTGAAGTGTGGAGGGTCGGACGGCTTCTCCGGGCTCTCGGCGAACCCGGCGCTCGGGCGTGCCGCCGACGAGCTCGTGCGTCAGGGCGGCACGGTGTTGATCACCGAGGTGCCGGAGTTCTGCGGCGCCGAGCACATCCTCGCGTGGCGGTCCAGGGATGCCGCGACGGGGCGCGCCGTGTACGAGATGGTGGACTGGTACAAGGACTACGCCTCCAAGTTCGGCACGGTGCTCAACGAGAACCCGAGCCCCGGCAACGTCGCCGGCGGGCTGCTCAACATCACCATCAAGTCGCTCGGGGCGATCGCCAAGGCCGGCACGACGCGCGTCGAGGGCGTCGTCGGCTACGCGGAGCGGCCATCCGGGCCCGGGCTGTGGCTCATGCAGGGGCCGGGGTACGACCAGGAGTCGACACCGGGGCTGATCGCATCGGGCGCGCAGCTGGTCGTGTTCACGACGGGCCGCGGCACCACGATCGGCAACGCCATCGCCCCCGTGTTGAAGCTTGCATCCAACAACGCCGTCTTCGAGCGGATGAAGTCGGACCTGGACATGTCGGCGGGCGACATCATCGACGGCACCAGGTCGATCGACGAGGTCGGCCTCGACGTCTTCGAGCACGTGCGGCGCGTGGCGAGTGGTGAGATCCCCGGCAAGTCCGAAGAGAACAAGCACCGCGAGTTCCAGGTCTGGGCCGAGCAGAGCGTGAGCCTGTAGAATTTCAGAATTTCAGAATTTCAAAATTGCGGAATTGCAGCGCCTTCAGCAATGCTTCGACCTGTGGAGGTGATGGTGCAATTCTGGAATGCTGAAGTTCTGCCATTCACGTGCGCGCGGAGCGCGCGATGAGAGCGGCCGTCCTGACCGCGCCGGGCGAGATGAGCCTGCGCGACGTCGCCGACCCGGTCGTCGGGCCGCGGGACGTGGCCGTTCGCGTGACCGGTGTCGGGCTGTGCGGCACCGACTTCCACATCTTCGAAGGGCACGCCAACTACCACACCGATCGCCTCGGCCGGCAGGTGCCGCTCGAGGAGGCCCCGCAGGTGCTCGGGCACGAGATCGCAGGCATCGTCGAAGCGCGCGGGGCCGAGGTGCGTGGCCTGGCGGTGGGCGACGCGGTGGTGCTCGACCAGGGCCGCAACTGCCTGAGCAGCGCGACGCAGCCGCTGTGCGAGTACTGTGCGTCGGCCGATTCGCATCAGTGCGAGACGTACGGCGAGCACGGCATCACGGGCCTGCAGGGCGGGCTCGCGGAAGTGCTCGTGATGCCCGCCGTGAACGCCGTCAAGCGCGGACGCGACCTTCCGGTGGAGCAGGCGGCGCTCACCGAGCCCCTTGCGTGCATCCTTCACGCACACGAGGCCGTGCAGCGCGCCAGTTGCGGTGCCCGTTACCGGCTCGGCACGACCCACCCGACCGCGCGTGTACAGACCACGCTCATCACGGGCGCAGGCCCGGCCGGCCTGCTGTTCCTCCAGCACCTGCGGCACGTCGTCGGATTCGAGGGGCGCATCCTCGTCAGCGAACCGAATTCCTCACGCCGGGCGCTTGCGCTCCACTACGGCGCCGATGCCGTGATCGATCCGGCGGCCGACGACGTCGTCGATGCGACGCTCACGCTGACCGCCGGACGACGGGTCGAGTACCTGATCGATGCGTCGGGCAGCGGACAGATGTTCCGGCAGATGCCCGGCCTGATCCGCAAGCAGGCCACCGTGCTGCTCTACGCGCATGGCCAGTCGGGCGTGGACATCGGCGTGCTGAACACGCTGCAGTTCAAGGAGCCCGTGCTGGTCGCACCCGTCGGCGCCTCCGGCGGTTTCGATGACGACGGTCGGCCCTCGGTGTATCGTCAGTCGCTCGAGCTGCTGGAATCGGGGCGCGTGGACGTCAGCCGCATCGTGACGCACCGCTATCGCGCGCTCGAGGAGATTCCCGCGGCATTCGGCGGACCCGATCGTCACGCCACCGACTACGTGAAGGGCGTCTACGCGCCTGATTGAAGCCGGGGCTCCCGGCAGCCGGCACGAACGTCGCGGGACGCGGCGCCCGGCTGGGACAGCCGGCCTTGGTGATCCGGGCCGGGACTCGCGCCCGGAGTACGGTGGCGCCCGCGGGACCGCGGCATACAGGGAGTGAGACACGTGCGCATGCAGGGTGGATGGGTCGTGCTGGTCCTCGCCGCGCTCGCGGCGGGTTGCGGTGGCGGGGCCGAGGGCCCGGCGACGACGGGCAGGGATCTCCGGGCGGTGGACGGCCTCCATCTCGCGGTGATTCCGAAAGGCACCACGCACGAATTCTGGAAGAGCATCCATGCCGGCGCGATCAAGGCGCAGCGCGAGTACGAGGCGCAGGGCGTGCCAGTGCGCCTCACATGGAAGGGGCCGATTCGCGAGGACGACCGCGAGCAGCAGATCCAGGTCGTCGAGGGCTTCCTGAGCCAGGGCGTCGACGGCATCGTCCTGGCGCCCCTCGATGCCAGCGCCCTCGTGCGACCGGTGCAGGAGGCGAAGCAGGCGGGCATCCCGACGGTCGTCATCGACTCGGCGCTGGCCTCCGACGATGCCGTCAGCTTCGTGGCGACCGACAACGAGAAGGGCGGCGCGCTTGCGGCAGACAGGCTCGGTGAACTGCTGCAGGGCAAGGGGCGCGTGCTCCTGCTGCGCTACCAGGAGGGCTCGGCGAGCACCGACGCGCGCGAGAAGGGCTTCCTCGATCGGATGAAGGCGCAGTACCCCGGCATCGAGATCCTGTCGTCCGATCAGTACGCCGGGCCGACGCGCGACACGGCCAAGCGCGCCTCCGAGAACCTCCTGAACCGCTTCGCGAACCAGGTCCAGGGGGTCTTCACGCCCAACGAGTCGTCGACGGCGGGCATGCTGCTCGCGCTGCAGGATGTCGGCCGTGCCGGGCAGGTGCGGTTCGTGGGCTTCGACTCGAGCGAGAGCTTCGTCACCGCGATGCGCAACGGGCAACTCGACGGCATCGTGCTGCAGAACCCGTTCGAGATGGGTTATCAGGGCGTGAAGACGATGGTGGCGCACGTGCGCGGCGAGCAGGTGCAGCCGCGCGTCGACACAGGCGTGACGATCGTGACGCCGGAGAACCTCGACAGCGAGGCCTCGAAGTCGCTCCTGAATCCACCGCTCGCCGAGTACCTGGACTAGCTCGCACGGCCGCACGCCGACAGGGACGCTGTCGTCAGGCGTCCTTCTGTGCAGACTCCTTCATCTCCGGAGCGAACCCGCGTCCACATGTTGCAGTTGCACGACATCCGGAAACACTTCGGGGCGACGCGGGCGCTCGACGGCGTCACCCTCGAGATCCGCCCCGGGCGCGTCCATGCGCTCGTCGGCGAGAACGGTGCCGGCAAGAGCACGCTGATGAACGTGATCGCCGGCGGCCTGCGGCCCGACCACGGCCACATGAGCGTCGGCGGCGCGCCGTACGATCCGTCCGGCCCGCTCGAGGCCAGACAGGCGGGCATCGCGCTCATCCACCAGGAGTTGTCGCTCTGCGACCACCTCACGGTGGCCGAGAACATCCTGCTCGGACGGGAGCCGCGACGCGGCGGTCGCTACGATCGTGCCGCGGCCACGGCCGAAGCCGCACGCGTCCTCGAGCCGTTCCATCATCCCGAACTGCGTCCCGAACGTCGCGTCGCCGACTTGCCAATCGCGGCGCGCCAGGTCGTCGAGATCTGCCGCGCGGTGTCGGCCGACGCCCGCGTGGTGCTCATGGACGAACCCACGAGCAGCCTGCCGCGCGACGATGTCGAGCGCTTGTTCGACCTGATTGGCCGCCTGCGCGCGCGCGGCGTCGCGGTGGTGTACATCAGCCACTTCCTCGAGGAGGTCCGGGCGATTGCCGACGACCTCAGCATCCTGCGTGACGGCCGCACGGTGTGGACCGGCACGCCCGACGCGCTTCCGGACGCGGAGATCATCGGTCACATGGTCGGGCGCGATGTCGCCGAGATGTTCCCGGTGCGTCGGACGTCACCCCGTGCCGACGTGCGGCTCGAGGCCGAACGCATCGTCGTCGGCGGTCGCGTGCGGGATGTCTCGCTGCGGGTCCGCGCCGGAGAGATCCTCGGCATTGCCGGGCTCGTGGGCGCAGGACGTACGGAGCTGCTGCGGGGCCTGATGGGGCTCGACGAACGTCCCGTTGCCGGTCGGCTGCGCGTCGATGGCCGCGACGTGCCGATCGTGCCCAGGGCGCCGTGGCAACGGCTCGCCGCCGGCATCGGGTACCTGAGCGAGGACCGCAAGGGCGAAGGACTCACGCTGCCGATGTCGCTTGCCGACAACATCACCTGCACGCGCTACGACACGGTGAGCCGCCACGGCATCGTGGACATGCGGGCGCAGCGCGCGGTGGGGCAGCAGTGGCTCGAGCGGCTCGGCGTGAAGGCGCGGACGCCCGTGCAGGCCGTCCGGACGTTGTCGGGCGGCAACCAGCAGAAGGTCGCTCTCGCGCGGCTGCTGCACCAGGATGCGTCGGTCTGGTTGCTCGACGAGCCGACCCGCGGCGTGGACGTGGGCAGCAAGGTGCAGCTGTATGGCGCGATCGCGGAAGCGGCCGACGCCGGGCGCGCCATCGTCCTCGTGAGCTCGTACCTGCCGGAGCTCTTCGGTCTTTGCGATTCGCTGGCCGTCATGAGCCGTGGCCAACTCACTGCGTCGCGTCCGCTGAACGAATGGACGGCAGAGACGGTGATGGCGGCGGCCATTGGGGCGGCGATGTGAGAATTGCAGAATTGCAGGAATTGCAGAATTGCGGCATGACCACCGCCAACCTTCGAGGCATTACCGAAGGCAGTGACATTCTGAAATTCGGCAATTCCGAAATTCCCAGCTAACGCAGCCAGAGGCCGACTCTTGTAAGTCGATGATTTCAAATTTGAAATTTGAAATTGACAATGACATCAGCCATTCGTGCCCGCCTCTCGGTGCTCGGTCCCGTGCTGGGGCTCGTGCTGGTCATCGCCGTGTTCGCGGCGATGAGCGACGACCCGGCGCAGTACCTGTCGCCTCGCAACCTGCGGATCGTGCTGGCGCAGACGGTGATCGTCGCGCTCGGCGCGATCGGGATGACGTTCATCATCATCAGCGGCGGCATCGACCTGGCGGTGGGATCCACGATCGCGCTCGCAGGGGTGGTGACCGCGCTCGGCCTGCGCGAGGGCCATCCGCCGCTCGCGGCCATTGTCTCCGGCGTGCTGACCGGCGGCATCGTCGGCGTGGTGAACGGGCTGGCGGTCACGCGGCTGAAGGTGCTGCCCTTCATCGCCACGCTCGGCATGCTCGGCGTGGCGCGTGGCGTCGCCAAGTGGATCGCCGATCAGCAGACGGTCAACGCGCCGGCGACCTGGGTCAACGAACTCGCCGTCACTTTTCCGACGCCGTCGTGGCTGCTCGTGGCGCCCGGCGTCTGGATCTCGCTCGTGCTCGCGGTGGCCGCGACCTTCGTCCTCCAGCGGACGGTGTTCGGTCGCCGCGTGTTCGCCATCGGCAGCAACGAGGGGGCGGCACGCGCCTGCGGCGTGCGCACCGACAGGCTGAAGGTGTGGATCTACGGCCTCGCCGGCCTGCTGTTCGGGCTGGCCGGGGTGATGCAGATGTCGCGCCTCAGACAGGGCGACCCGACGGTGGCGATCGGCACCGAACTCGACGTGATTGCCGCCGTCGTGATCGGCGGCGGCAGCCTCTCGGGTGGCGAGGGCAGCATCGCCGGCTCGATCATCGGCGCGCTGGTGATGGCGTTCCTGCGCAACGGCAGCCAGCAGATGGGCTGGCCGAACTACGTGCAGGAGATCATCATCGGCGTCATCATCGTGCTCGCCGTCGCGCTCGATCGGGCGAGGCGGGGCAGGCAGGGATGACGGAAAATCGGAAATTGCAGAATTGGGTCATTTCAGAATTTCACGACCTTCTGGAGCGCAGCGAAGGCTGCGGTAGCCCCGAGATCCTGAAATTCTGAAATTCTGAAATTCTGCAATTCTGAGATTGCTCAGATCTGTGATGCCGGCTGTGGCGCGAGGTACGTCGCCGTCGCGCCCGACATGATGTTGGCGTCGCGGTACTCCTCCTTCTGTGACAGCACCTTCCAGTCCGGGTCGTTCCGGAAGCGGTTCCACTGCTGCTCGCGGTCGGCCATGTTCTCGTAGGTGAGCATGTACTCGAACTGCGGCAGCCGCGTGCCGTAGAGGGTCTGGCCGAAGAAGACGGGGCGGAAGCCGACCTTGCGGAAGATCGCGAGTTCGCCGCCGGTGTCGAACATCTCGATCTTCTTCAGGCTCGCCGCCTCGCTGGGGCCCTCGTAGCGCCGCAGCTCGAAGATGCGCGGCTTGCCCGAGGCGGGCGCCTGCAACTGCGGCATGCCGGCGAAGGCGAGCAGCAGTGACGACTCGATGCGCTCGAACGCCGGGCGATCGGCAGGCGCGTCGAAGAACGGCGCAGCCGCCTTCACGTACGCGGCATCGGCCGCGAGCCGCCCCTGCACGGTCACCGCGGATTCCGGCGTCGCGTGGGGAATCAGCACCAGCGTCGTCGGCGGCTCCCCCACGGTGACGTCGAACACGCCGATGGGCCCGAGACCCAGGCGGCCGAGTGCCGGCACCAGCGCGTCGCGGAAGTAGGCACGCGACGTGTCGCGCATGTGGCCGACACGGATCCGGTACCGGCGCAGCTCGTAGAGCTCGCGGCGGCCGGCGGGTTGGGCGAACGCGCCCGCGCCGCCGCCAAGCGTCAGGGCGGCAGCGGGAGCGGAGGAGGCGAGGAAGTGGCGTCGAGTCATGGGCAGGTAACAGGGAGACAGGGGTCAGGTAACAGGTGGCCCGCCACGGTCAGGTGACAGGAGGCCGTCAGGGTCAGTCACAGGAGGCAACCGGGGGTCAGGATATCGCTGAACGTCGAAGATCGACCGGCGACGGCTGTTGGTTCTGTGGTTAAATCCGCCGACAGCCCATGCGACGACTCCTGACCTTCCTGTGCCTCGGCCTGTTCACCGCCGCGTGCGGCGGCGGCTCTTCGTCTCCCGATACGGCGGGGGAGAAGACGCTCCGCTTCGCGGTGATCCCGAAGGCGCTCGACCTCCCCGTGTTCAACTACGCGCGGATCGGCGCCGAGCGCAAGGCTCGCGAGCTCGGCAACGTCGAGGTGATCTGGCGTGCGCCGGAATCGGCCGACCAGCTGCGTCAGAAGGAGATCCTCGAGTCGTTCATCTCCCAGCGGGTGGACGGCATCGCCATCTCCTGCACCAACGGCGACTTCCTCGCGCCGGTGATCGACAAGGCGATCGCCGCGGGCATCCCCGTGATCACGTGGGACGCCGATGCCCCGAACTCGCAGCGCATCGCCTACTACGGCGTGGACGACTTCAAGGCCGGTCAGCGCCTCGCGACCGAAGCGATGGAGGCCCTCGGCGGCAAGGGCAAGGTGGCGCTGATGACGAGCCTCGGCGCGTACAACCTCCAGCGCCGCCTCGATGGCGTGAACGACGTCCTGAAGCAGCACCCCAACATCACGGTCGTGGAGACCTTCGATGTGAAGGAGGACATCGTTCGCGCCGGGGAGATCATCGCCACCGCCACGAACCGCTATCCGGACCTCGACGCGTGGATCTCGGTCGGCGGCTGGCCGATCATGACGCGCAACGCGCTGGAGCCGGTGGACACCGCCCGCACGCGCGTCTTCAGCTTCGACACGATCCCGCCGGGCCCGGAACTGCTCAAGGCCGGCAAGGTGCACACGCTGGTGGGGCAGAAGTACTTCGGCTGGGGGAGCGAGGCCGTGCGGCTGCTGGCCGAGATCGTCGCGGGACGCAAGCCGGAGCAGGAGATCATCGACTCCGGCGTCGACGTGGTGAACCGCGAGAACGTCGACGCGTACCTCGCGGAGTGGAACAAGCTCGAGCGCGGACAATAGACGCGGTCGGGGCCCGTATTCCTCCTGAACTCCCGCCTTCCCGTGGTTCTGAGGACTGGCCCCTGCCCTGTACGTAGCCGCCGGGCGTCTACGTGTTCCTCCTGCCTCCCTGCGGTCCTGTAACGTGCGCCTGGCCTGCTAAGATGTCGCAACCGATGAGTGCGCTCGCGTTCGACGACGTCAGCAAGGCTTTCGGCGGCGTGAGGGCACTGCGTGGGGTCAGCCTCGATGTCGCCGCCGGCGACGTCCACGCGCTGATGGGGGAGAACGGTGCCGGCAAGAGCACCCTGATGAAGGTCGCGGCCGGCATCGTGCGTCCAGACGGCGGACGCCTGATCCGCAACGGCCGCCCCGTCGATCTCGCGGACCCGCGTGCCGCGCTCGCGCACGGCATCGGCCTCGTGCATCAGGAGACGCTGCTCTTCCCGAACCTCGACGTGGCCGAGAACATCTTCGCCGGGCACGAGTTGCGGCGGGGCTGGTTCCTCGACCGGCGAGCGATGCGTGAGCAGTCGGCGGCACTGCTTGCGCAACTGCATCTGCACCTCGATCCCTCCACGCCGGTGGCGCACCTCAGTGCCGCGCAGCAGCAGCTCCTGCAGGTGGCGCGCGCGCTGGCCTTCCATTGCGAGGTGCTGATCCTCGACGAGCCCACCACCGCGCTGACCGACGCCGAGGTCGAGCACCTGTTCGCCGTGCTCGAGCAGCTCCGCCGCCGTGGCGTGACCTTGATCTACGTGTCGCACCGGTTGCCCGAGGTGTTCCGGCTGTGCCGGACCGTTTCGGTGCTGCGCGATGGCCAGCACGTGGGCACATGGCCGCTGGCGGGGATGGCGCCCCAGGACATCGTGCGGGCGATGGTGGGACGCGACCTGGACACGGGCCACGGCACCGGCAGGGTCGGCGACAACGTGCGCCTCCGGGTGAAGGCCCTCACTCGCCGCCCCTGGTTCGAGGACGTCAGCCTGCAGGTGCGTGAGGGCGAGATCGTCGGGTTGTTCGGCCTCGTCGGCGCCGGGCGCACCGAGGTCGTCGAGACGATCTTCGGGCTGCACACTCCCCATGGCGGCAGCGTCGAGCTGGACGGGCAGCCGTTCGCGCCGACCACGCCGACCGAGGCGATCAGGCGCGGTGTCGTGCTGCAGCCGGAGATGCGCCAGTCGCAGGGGTTGTTCTTCAACCTGCCGATCAGCGAGAACCTGCTGCTCGCGCGCGAGGCGGCGCGGCCCGGCTGGCGCCGCCGCCTGTCGCAGGAGCGCGGGGAGTGCACGGGACTGCTCTCGCGCTGGGGTATCAAGGCGGCGTCCATCGACGTGACGCCGGACGCATTGAGCGGCGGCAACCAGCAGAAGGTGGTGCTCGCCAAGTGGCTGCTCACCGCACCGCGCGTCCTGCTGCTCGACGAGCCCACCAAGGGCGTGGACATCGGCGCCAAGCACGACATCCACCACCTGATTCGCGAGGAGGCGGCCACCGGCATGGGGTGTCTCGTTGTGTCGAGCGACCTGCCCGAACTGCTGGCGCTCGCCGACCGCATCGTCGGCCTGAAACAGGGGCGCGTGCAGGGCGAGGTCGTCCGGGGGGCGAGCGAGGAGGACGTGATGCAGCTGGCCACGCGCGCCGAGGAGACCGACGCGGCATGAATCCACCGGCTGCGCCGCAGCATGGCGTCCGCGCACGGCGTCCGTGGTGGCAGGTGGCGATCCGGCAGCGCGAGTTGAGCACGCTGGCCATCCTGCTTGCCGAGATCGCGTTCTTCACCTGGTACCTGTGGCCCGAGGGCGGCGGCCGTCATCCGTTCTTCAACGCCGAGAACGGTCTCTTGATCCTGAAGTACTCGGCGATCTACGGCATTGCCGCCATCGGCGCCTCGATGGTGATCATCTCGGGCGGCGTCGACCTGGCGCCCGGCGCCATCATCGCGCTCACGACGGTGGTGCTCGGCCACCAGTACCTGGTGAGCGACTGGTCGCTGGCGGCGTCGGTTGGCGCCGGCCTCGGCGTCGGCGTCGCCGCCGGCGCGCTCAGCGCCGCGCTCGTCGTGCTCGTCCGACTCCCGCCGTTCATCGCGACGCTCGGCGTGATGGGCATCACGCGCGGGCTCGCCTACATCGTCACCGAAGGCCGCTTCTTCGACGTGTCGGCGCGCATTCCACCGAACTGGGCGCCGCTCGGCGTGCCGCTCGACTGGATCGCCCCGGCGGTGATGGTGGTGCTCACGCTGGTCTTCCACGTGTTCATGCGCAATGCCCAGCCGGGGCGCGCCGTGTTCGCGGTGGGGGGCAACGAGACCGCCGCACGTTACACGGGCATCCGCGTCGGCCGCATCAAGACGATGGTCTACGTGGTGTCGGCCGCGCTGGCGTCGTTGTCGGGCGTCATCCTCGTGCTCGGCCAGGGCCAGGGCAAGGCCGACCTCGCCAACGGCTACGAGCTCGACATCATCGCCTCGGCGGTGGTCGGCGGCGCGAGCCTCTCGGGCGGCCGCGGATCGATCGTCGGCGCGGTGCTCGGCACGCTCATCTTCGGCGTGCTGCGCAACGCCCTGCCACAGATACCCGGCGCCACGTTCTACGACCGCCTCATCGTCGGCCTCGTCGTCGTCGTCATCGTCGTCGTGGATCAGCTGCTGGCGCGCCGGCAGGAGTAGCGACGGCCTTCGGCGGGCGGCCTTCGGCCTTCGCGAGGCGGTGCGGCAATCGGGCCCGCCATGAGCCAGGCAGGCGCGGACCGACCTGGGCAGCGGCCATCCCGACGGTCCGACGGCCGACTGACGAAGGCTGGCCTTTGATACGATGGCCAGCTGTCATGGCCCAGGACTCCTTCAAGACGCGACGCACTCTGACGGTTGGCAGCGAGACCGTCCACTACTACAGTCTGCCGGCGCTCGAGGCGGCCGGGTTCCCCGGGGTGGCGAAGCTGCCGTACTCGCTGCGCATCCTGCTGGAGAACCTGCTGCGCCGCGAGGACGACGCGTTCGTCAAGCAGGCGGATGTCGCGGCGCTCGCGGGCTGGGACGTCGCAAGCGGCGGGCAGCGCGAAATCGCGTTCATGCCGGCGCGCGTGCTCCTGCAGGACTTCACGGGCGTGCCTGCGGTCGTCGACCTCGCGGCGATGCGTGATGGCGTGGTGAAGCTCGGTGGCGACCCCGCGCGCGTCAACCCCCTGCAGCCGGTCGAACTCGTGATCGACCACTCGGTGCAGGTCGACTCCTTCGGTCAGATCGACAGCTTCGCGTTGAACGTGGACCTGGAGTACCAGCGCAACGGCGAACGGTACGAGTTCCTGCGCTGGGGGCAGAACGCCTTCTCCAACTTCCGCGTGGTGCCGCCGGGGACGGGCATCGTCCACCAGGTCAACATCGAGTACCTCGCGCGCGTGGTCTGCCGCGAGAACATCGACGGACAGGTGTTCGCGTACCCCGACACGGTGTTCGGCACCGACTCGCACACGACGATGGTGAACGGCCTCGGCGTCGTGGGTTGGGGTGTCGGCGGCATCGAGGCGGAGGCCGCGATGCTGGGTCAGCCCTCGTCGATGCTGATCCCCGACGTCGTCGGCTTCAAGCTCACGGGCCGGCTGCAGGAGGGCATCACCGCGACCGACCTCGTGCTCACGATCACCGAGCGCCTGCGCCAGCACGGCGTCGTCGGCAAGTTCGTGGAGTTCTATGGCGCCGGGCTGAGCCACCTGACGATTGCCGACCGCGCGACGATCGGCAACATGTCGCCGGAGTACGGGTCGACGATCGCGATCTTCCCGGTCGACGAGATGACGCTGGAGTACCTGCGGCTTACCGGTCGTACCGAGGCGCAGGTGGCGCTCGTCGAGGCGTACGCCCGCGCGCAGCACCTGTTCCGGACGGAGACGACCGAGGATCCGGTCTACACCAGTGCGATCGAGCTCGATCTCGGCACCGTGGAGCCGAGCATCTCGGGGCCGCGCCGCCCCCAGGACCGCGTGCCGCTGCGGCAGGCGAAGTCGTCGTTCGGCAAGGCGCTCGACGGGATGCTCAGCGGACCGAAGAAGAAGACGATCGCGGTCGGCGGCGGCTCGTCGTCGGCGGCCGTCGCGGTGGAAGCGCCGGCCTGGGCCGACCAGGTCGACCACGGCGCCGTCGTCGTCGCTGCGATCACGAGCTGCACGAACACGTCGAACCCGAGCGTGATGCTCGCCGCCGGTCTCGTGGCCAAGAAGGCGGTGGAGAAGGGGCTGACGCGCAAGCCGTGGGTGAAGACCTCGCTCGCTCCGGGGTCGCAGGTGGTGACCGAGTACTATGCGAAGTCGGGACTGGACAAGTATCTCGACGCCCTTGGCTTCAACCTCGTCGGCTATGGCTGCACGACCTGCATCGGCAACAGCGGTCCGCTCCCCGACGACGTCTCGGCGCTCGTGGAGGAGCGTGATCTCGTCGTCTGCTCGGTGCTGAGCGGCAACCGGAACTTCGAGGGGCGCATCCAGCCGCAGGTCAAGGCCAACTACCTGGCGTCGCCGCCGCTGGTCGTCGCGTACGCGCTGGCCGGCAGCATGACCATCGACATCACCCGCGAGCCGCTCGGCACCGGCCGGGACGGGCAACCGGTCTACCTGAAGGACATCTGGCCGACGCAGCAGGAGATCCAGCAGACGTTGCTCTCCTCCGTGCAGTCGGAGATGTACCAGCGGCGGTATGCCGACGTGTTCAAGGGCGACGAGCGCTGGCAGCAGCTGTCGGCGCCGCAGGGCGATCGGTTTGCCTGGAAGTCCGATTCGACCTACATCGCCAACCCGCCGTACTTCGAGGACATGACGCTCGCGCCGGCGCCCATCGCCGACGTCACGGGCGCGCGTGTGCTCGCCCTGCTCGGCGACAGCGTGACCACGGATCACATCTCGCCGGCGGGCGCGATCAAGGCCGACAGCCCGGCTGGCCGGTACCTCATCGCCAATGGCGTCGCGCCGCGGGACTTCAACTCGTACGGTGCCCGTCGTGGCCACCACGAGGTGATGATGCGGGGCACGTTTGCCAACATCCGCCTCCGCAACCAGATCGCGCCGGGCACCGAGGGTGGCGTGACGCTGTACATGCCAGGCGACGAGCAGATGAGCATCTTCGACGCGGCGATGAAGTACCAGCAGGCCGGCGTCCCGCTGATCGTCATCGCCGGCAAGGAGTACGGATCGGGCTCCTCGCGCGACTGGGCCGCCAAGGGCACGCTGTTGCTCGGGGTGCGTGCGGTGATCGCCGAGAGCTTCGAACGCATCCACCGCAGCAACCTCGTGAACATGGGTGTGTTGCCGCTGCAGTTCCGCGATGGCGAGACGGCGGCAACCCTCGGCATCACCGGTCGCGAGGTGTTCGACATGACGCTCGGCCAGTTGCAGCCGCGCGGAGAACTCGCCGTCACCGCGAAGGCGGAGGACGGCACGATCAGGACGTTCACGGTGCGCGTGCGCGTGGATACGCCGGAGGAACTGACGGCCTACCACCACGGCGGCATCCTGCCGTACGTCGTGCGTCAGCTCGTGAAGAAGGCATAGTCGCCGGCCTTGGTCATCCGGCCGTCGGCCGTCGGTGGCTGACCACGACACACGTCAGGTAGGGACGGCTGTCACAGCCGTCCTTCCGGCATGTGCTCAGCCGTCATCTGCCGCGGTCCCCAGCCGCCCGTCTGCCGCGACGCAGCCGCCCGTCACCGCGACGACGTCCTGTCGTGATGACGATTCACGATGGTTCTCGAAGGCCGAAGGCCGTACGACGAAGGCCGACTGTGTTCTCGATCGACGCTCTTCGTGACCACGCGCTGACGCTCGGGTTCGACCTGTGCGGCGTCGCGCCCGTCGAGCGCGTGGCGCGCCTCGACTTCCTGCGCGAATGGATCGCGAGGGGGTACGCCGGCGATCTGCACTACATCACGCGCAGCGCGGACGCACGCATGGACCCGCGCCGTGTGCTGCCGGACGCACGGTCGGCCATCGTGGCGGCGACGGTCTACAACACCGACGAACCGCTCTCGATCGCTCGGGACCAACCCGGCGCGGCGCGCATCGCGCGCTATGCGTGGGGCGAGGACTACCACGAGGTCCTCGGGCGCCGGCAGCACCTGCTCATTGGCTGGCTGAAGGAGCATGCGGGCGAGCGCTTCGAGGCTGTCGGCTACGTCGACACCGGTCCGATCCAGGAGAAGGCGCTGGCAGCGGCCGCCGGGCTGGGCTGGATCGGCAAGCACACCTGCCTGATCAACCAGGAACTCGGTTCGTGGGTGTTCTTGTCGGTCATCCTGACCACGCTGCCGCTGGCTGCAGGATCGCCCGTCGCCGACCGGTGCGGGACCTGCACGCGCTGCCTCGACGTGTGTCCCACCGGTGCGATCGTCGAGCCGTACGTCGTCGACGCC
>JAEYZV010000023.1 GCA_023427865.1 Acidobacteriota bacterium | reverse complement strand
GGCCGCGGGCGTCAACAGCCGGCTCGCGGGCGCGGCGCTGGACCCGCTGCGCCGTCGGGCCGGCCTGAGCGACCTGCTCGCCCAGGCCATGATCCGTCTCGAGCTGAGTGCCCGAGCAGCGGATCGGCTCCTGCGGGTGGCCCGGACGATCGCCGATCTCGACGGCGCGGCCGAGGTCGAGCGCGCCCATCTCGCCGAAGCGCTGCAGTTCCGTGCGTGCTAGACTGCCCGTTTGCCGCCGACTGTGTGTCGGCCGGCCCAATCCCACACCAGCCAGGGGGTGTTCCCGGACCCGAGGGCGGCGCGTCTGCCCCGGAACCGAGGAGTGTGCATGCTTTCCACGCGCTACAGCATCGTCATCGCGAATCGAAGGACCGGTGTGGTTCGCCGCATGACCCTGTCGGCCCGTTCAGTCGTGGCGCTGGCATCGGTCGTGTGCCTCGTGCCTGCCCTGCTCGTCATCGGTGGCGCCCGGAAGGCCGCATGGCAGAAGGCGACCCTGGCATCGCAGCTCGTGGCCGTTCAGCAGGAGAACGAGTCGATCCGGGCGGTGACCGGTGCACTGACGAGCCAGATAGGGTCCCTTCAGGCCGTGGTGGATGACCTCTCCCGACTGTCGCCGACCGCTGCCGAGGAGACGGCCATGGGCAGGCTGCCGCGTCGCGTACAGCAGCAGGCACTGGGAGGCCTCTCGCGGGATGCTGCCCGCCTGGCGATGATGGGCCCGTCCGGGAGCACCGATGCCGTCGACGTCGTGCAGCAGATGCTGACGGCCATCGAAACGCGGCTGCGGACGGCGCGTCCGCAGCTCGAACACCGCGCTGCGCTGGCGCGGGCGACGCCGGCGATCTGGCCCGCGCTGGGTCCGCTCTCGTCCAGTTTCGGCACGCGTCGCGATCCCTTCACGCTCGAGGCGAGCCTCCATCCCGGACTCGACCTCGACGTCGACCACGGCGCCCCCGTCCACGTCACGGCCGACGGCATCGTCAGCGAAGCCCGCTACCACCCCGAGTACGGCAACCTCGTGATCGTCTCGCACGGGTTCGGGATCGAGACGCGGTACGCCCATCTCTCCGGCTTCGCCGTGAAGCGCGGTGCTGCGGTCAGCCGCGGGCAGGTCATCGGACTGGCAGGCTCGACCGGCCGCTCCACCGGCTCGCACCTGCATTACGAGGTGTGGATCGCTGGCCGCGCGGTCAACCCGTTCCGGTACCTGGTCGCCCGCGCCGAGTCCTGAGCGAGGCGGCGTCCGCCGCCGCAAGGCTTGCCCTGCTCCCGGCGCTTCCCTACAATCGAAGGATCACGGTACCCGCTCCCGGGTCCGCCATCTGGTACTCAACCCTTTGGTCCTCGACACCCTTCTCTCCAAGGTCATCGGCACGCAGAACGAACGCGAGCTGAAGCGGATCCAGCCGCTCGTGGCCCGGATCAACGCGCTCGAACCCTCCATCGAGCAGCTCAGCGACGCGCAGCTGCGGGGCAAGACCGCGGAGTTCCGCGAGCGATTCGCCCGGGGAGAGAGCATCGACGACCTGCTGCCCGAGGCCTTTGCCGTCGTTCGCGAGGCGGGCCGCCGCGTGGTGCACATGCGGCACTACGACGTGCAGCTCATCGGCGGCATCGTGCTGCACCGCGGCCGCATCGCCGAGATGAAGACCGGCGAGGGCAAGACCCTGGTCGCCACACTGCCGGCGTACCTCAACGCGCTCTCGGGCAACGGCGTGCACGTCGTCACGGTCACCGACTACCTGGCCCGTCGCGACTCGCAGTGGATGGGCCGCATCTACCGCTTTCCGGACATGTCGGTTGGCGTGATCCAGCACGACCTGCGCGACGACGAGCGCCAGCGGCAGTACGGGGCCGACATCACCTACGGCACCAACAACGAGTTCGGTTTCGATTACCTCCGCGACAACATGAAGTTCGACCTCGCGCAGATGGTGCAGCGCGGGCATCACTTCGCGATCGTCGACGAGGTGGACTCGATCCTCATCGACGAGGCGCGCACCCCACTGATCATCTCGGGTCCGGCCGAGGAGTCCACCGACCTCTACTACGAGGTGGATCGGATCATCCCGCAGCTGAAGCCGGGCGCGGTGACGCAGGGCCAGGTGAAGGCCGAGGAGCGTGAGGCCCTCGAGCTCACGGGCGACTTCATCATCGACGAGAAGCACAAGACGGCCTCGCTCACCGAGAGCGGCATGGCGCGCGCCGAGCAGCTGCTGGCGCACCGCCTGCAGCCTGGCGGCCTCTACGACCCCGCCAACATGCCCCTGCTCCACCACGTGCAGCAGGCCTTGCGGGCGCACACCCTCTTCCGCCGCGACATCGAGTACCTGGTGGACGAGGAAGGCAAGGTCGTCATCATCGACGAGCACACCGGGCGCGTGATGCCCGGGCGTCGTTGGAGCGACGGGCTGCACCAGGCGGTCGAGGCCAAGGAAGGGGTCAAGATCGAGCGCGAGAACCAGACGCTCGCGACCATCACGTTCCAGAACTTCTTCCGCAAGTACGACAAGCTCTCGGGCATGACCGGCACCGCCGACACCGAGGCGGAGGAGTTCGCCAAGATTTACAAGCTCGACGTGATCCAGGTGCCGACCAACCGGCCGCTGATCCGCATCGAGGAGCCCGACACGGTCTACCGCACGCAGCGCGAGAAGTACGACGCCATCGTGCAGGACATCGCGTCCAGGCAGGCCGAGGGGCGGCCGGTGCTCGTGGGCACGGTGTCGGTCGAGAAGTCCGAGCTGTTGTCGTCGATGCTCAAGCGCGCCGGCGTGAAGCACGTGGTGCTCAACGCCAAGTACCACGCGCAGGAAGCCGAGATCGTCGCGCAGGCCGGTCGGCTCGGGAAGGTGACGGTGGCCACGAACATGGCCGGCCGCGGCACCGACATCCTCCTCGGTGGCAACGCCGAGTACATGGCGCGCCAGCAGTGTCTGGCCGAGGAAGTCGCCGAGAAGGTGCCGCGCGGACAGGAGAAGTACGTCGACGACGAGGAGTACGTCTACTTCCGTCATCTCGACAGCTTCTATCGCGTGCCGACGCCCACCTGGAACCACGTCTACAAGAGCTTCGACGACGAATGTCGCGCCGAGCACGAGAAGGTGGTCTCGCTCGGTGGCCTGCACATCCTCGGCACCGAGCGTCACGAGTCACGCCGCATCGACAACCAGCTGCGCGGCCGCGCCGGCCGGCAGGGCGACCCCGGCTCCTCGCGGTTCTATCTCTCGCTCGAGGACGACCTGATGCGCATCTTCGGGTCGGCCAACATCTCGGGGCTCATGCAGCGCCTCGGCATGGAGGAAGGCGTCCCGATCGAGAGCCGCATGGTCACGCGCGCCCTCCAGCGCGCGCAGAAGCAGGTCGAAGCGCAGAACTTCGGCATCCGCAAGCACCTGCTCGAGTACGACGACGTCATGAACAAACAGCGCGAGAGTGTCTACGCGCTGCGTCGCCAACTCCTCGAGGGCGGCATCCGCCTCGAGGACGGTGAAGTGGACACGCGCGAGTACCTGATGGTCCTCGCCGAGGAACTCGTCTCGAACCTCGTCGCCGAGTACGCCGATGCCAAGGCCGATCCCGAGCAGTGGGATCTCGGCCAGTTGCGCGAAGAGGTCACCCGCATCTTCGACGTCGACGAGGCCGTCCTGCGCGACCTGCCGCTCGAGACCATGAACTCGGAGCAGATCAAGAACGAGCTCTGGGAGGAGATCGAGGAGCAGTACCTGGAGAAGGAAGAGGCCGTCGGCCGCGACCTGCTGCAGTTGCCCGAGGAGATCGTCCCGCAGATCGCCGGTGCCGCCTTCTTCGAGCAGATCAAGGAGGCCGAAGGCGACAAGCGGCTCGCCATCGCCGGACGCAGCGTGCTCGCGCCGATCGAGCGCAACCTGATGCTGCAGGTCGTCGACGGCCAGTGGAAGGATCACCTCTACAGCCTCGACCACCTCAAGGAAGGCATCGGCCTGCGCGGCTACGGCCAGCGTGATCCGCTCGTCGAGTACAAGAAGGAGAGCTACGCGCTGTTTGCCGCGATGAAGCAGCGCGTGGACGAGGAGACCGTCCGGTACCTGTGGCGGCTGCGGCCGATGTTCGGTCGGGCCGAACCACCACCCGCCGCAGCTGCGGAGGAGACCGCGACGGTCGCGCCGGCTCCGGTGGCGTCTGGACGCGCGTCTTCAGCCCCGCCCGCGGTGCAGCGCGCGCCCTCGGCGCCCGACATCTTCGCAC